>JAAYXS010000813.1 GCA_012515775.1 Phycisphaerae bacterium | reverse complement strand
GGCCTCAAGCCCTCGCAACGCCGCATCCTGGTCGCCATGAACGACCTCAACCTGCACCCGCGCGCCAAGCACCGCAAATGCGCGAAAATCTGCGGCGACACCAGCGGTAACTACCACCCGCACGGCGAGGGCGTCATTTACCCCACCCTGGTCCGCATGGGCCAGGAATGGAGCATGCGGCACCTGCTCGTCGATCCGCAAGGAAACTTCGGCTCCATTGACGGCGACCCGCCCGCGGCCATGCGCTACACCGAAGCGCGCCTGATGACGCCGGCCGAGCTGATGCTCGAAGACCTCGACAAGGAAACGGTCGATTTCGAGGACAACTACGACGGAACGCGGAAAGAGCCGGTCGTCCTGCCTGGCAAGTTCCCCAATCTGCTGGTCAACGGCTCGGAGGGCATTGCCGTCGGCATGGCGACCCGCCTGCTGCCGCACAACCTGGGCGAAATCTGCGACGCCGTGGTCGCCTGCATCGACAATCCCAATATCACGATTGATGAGCTGATGAAGATCGTCCCCGGGCCCGACTTCCCCACCGGCGGCGTGATTTGCGGCACGGCCGGCATCAAGGAGGCCTACGAAACCGGGCGCGGCTCCATCAAAGTCCGCGGCGTCCTGCACACCGAGGAGCTCAAGAACGGCCGCATCCAGATCGTCGTTGACGAAATCCCGTACGGCGTGCTACTGCCCACCATCAAGGAACGCGTCAACGACGCCGTCGAAAGCGGGTTGATCAAGGGCATCGAAGACCTGCGCGACGAGTCCGGCCGCGAGCAATTGGTGCGGCTGGTCATTCCGCTTAAGAAGGACGCCAACGTCCAGGTCACGATTAACCAGCTCTGGCAGTACACGCCACTGGAGTCGCACCTTCACGCGATCAATGTCGTGCTCGTGAACCGCGTGCCGCGGACACTCGGCCTCAAGCAGCTAATCGAGCATTTCGTGCGGCATCGCGTGGAGGTGATCCGCCGCAGGACGCAGTTCCTGCTGCGCAAAGCGCGCCAGCGGGCGCACGTGCTCGAAGGCCTCATTCTGGCCGTAGCGGACATCGACGAAATCATCCGCCTCATTCGCGAGTCGCCGAACGCCGACGTGGCGCGCCAGCGGCTGATGGAGAAGAACCTGCGGCTGTCGGAGGCGGCGACCGTGCGGGCGCTGCTACCGGCGGTATTTGTCGCCAAGGCGACCGCTGCGGATCAGCGCCTGACGCACACCCAGGCCGACGCCATTCTGGCCATGCAGCTTCGCCGGCTGACCGGGCTGGAGATCGAGCAGCTTGCGGCCGAGTACACGAAGCTGGTCGAGGAAATCGCGGATTACGAGCTGATCTTGAGCGACGAGCGGCGCGTCCTGGACATCATCTGTGAGGACATGCGCGAGCTGAAAGAGAAGCTCGGCGAGCAGCGGCGCACGCAGATCGGGGGCGACGTGGGCACGCTGGAACTGGACGAGCTGATCGCGCAGGAAGACGTGGTGGTCACGATCTCGCACGAGGGCTACATCAAGCGCGTGCCGATCGACACCTATCGCAGCCAGGGTCGCGGCGGCAAGGGCATCCGCGGCACGGAGGCCCGCGACGGCGATTTCATCGAGCACCTGCGCGTTGCCTCGACCCACGATTACCTGCTGTTCTTCACGAATCGCGGACGCGTGTACTGGCTGCGCGTCTACGACATCCCGAGCATGCAGCGCACCAGCCGCGGGCGGGCGCTGGCCAATGTGCTCACGCTCCAGCCCAACGAGCGGCACGTGGCGGTACTGTCGGTGTCGCAGTTCGAGGAGCAGTACGCGTTCTTTGCGACAGAGAAGGGGATCGTGAAGAAGACGCCGCTGCGGGCGTTCGCCAACCCGCGCCCCAGCGGGATCATCGCCATGTCGCTCGACCTGGACGACAGCCTGATCAAGGTTTCGCTGTCCAACGGGGCGCAACAAATCGTGCTCGGCACGTGCAACGGCATGGCCTGCCGCTTCAATGAGGACGAGGTGCGCCCCATGGGCCGCTCGGCCCGCGGCGTGCGCGGCATCGCGCTGGTCGGCGACGACCGCGTCATCGACATGGTAGTGATCGAGCCGGGCATGAGCCTGCTGACCGTATGCGAAAACGGCTACGGCAAGCGCACCGACATTGAGGAATACCGCCTCACGCACCGCGGCAGCAAGGGCGTCATCAATATCAGGACCACCGAGCGCAACGGCCCGGTGATCGCCATGCGGGCGGTCACGGACGAGAACGACCTGATGCTCATCACCGCCAAGGGCACGCTGCTGCGCATGCCCATGTCTGATCTCCGCGAAATCGGCCGCGCCACGCAGGGCGTGCGCCTGATCCGCGTCGACGAGGACGACCGCGTCGTAGCGATTGCCCGCGTGGTCAGCGAAAAAGAAGAGAACGCCATTAACGGTCTCAGCCCGGCCGGCGAAGGGGCCGACAAGAGCGCTGACATCCTTACTCAGACGCCCGCCGCGAACGCCGCTGCGGCCGGCAACGGTGAGGTGCGCGAGCCTGATGATGTTGAACCTGAAGCCCCGGCTGAGAGCGACGAGGCAGGCGAAAATGGCGATTCCGAACCGCAAGCTTGATCGGCAAGGCATGCCGCAGAAGGGGCCCCAAATCGCCTCGCGTCTGCGCTAGTGGTGTAGGCACGCTGCACTTCGTGGCGTGCGTGCTGGTTCCGGCTGACATCGACGTCGATTCACACAGAGCGCACCAGCAGACCCCTTGCAGCCGGGCTATTGCGCTGACACCCGCGATAGCGTTGCTGCAATAGAATCAGGATGCGCTTACCATTTTGACATGGCGAGAACGCTATACGTCATCGACGGCCACTCGCAAATCTACCGCGCCTACTACGCGCCCTTCGGCAACCTGAGTTCGCCCAGTGGCGAGCCGACGCGCGCCACGCACGTGTTCTC
>JAAYXS010000812.1 GCA_012515775.1 Phycisphaerae bacterium | reverse complement strand
TGCACCCTCTGCCCGCGCGCCTGCGAAGTGGCCGACGTGGAACGCGGCTACTGTGGCGTGCGCGAAAATCAGGGCGGCAAGTACCAGACTCTGGTCTATGGGGCGTTGTGTTCGGCCAACGTGGACCCAATCGAAAAGAAGCCGCTTTTCCATTACCTGCCCGGCACACAGGCGTTCTCAATCGCCGCGGCCGGCTGCAACATGGAATGCAAATTCTGCCAGAACTGGCAAATCAGCCAGTTCCGGCCGGAACAGGTGGAAAGCGTGCTCGTCGATCCTGAACGGCTGGTCCGCACGTGCCAGGCGCAGAAATGTCCGACGATCGCCTACACTTATTCCGAGCCAATCGTCGCTTACGAGTACATGCACGACTCGGCCGCACTGGCCCGCGCCGCCGGGGTCGGCAGCGTGATGATTTCAAACGGCTACATACAGCGGCCGGCGCTGCTCAAGTTGTGCCGCCAACTGACCGGCGTAAAAATCGACTTCAAAGCCTTTACGGAGAGCTTTTACCGCGAGTGGTGTGCGGCCGAGCTGAAGCCGGTTCTGGCGACGCTGAGCGCGCTGAAAGAAATCGGCATCTGGTTCGAACTGGTGATGCTGGTAATCCCGACGCTGAACGACTCAGCCGAGGAAATTCGGGACATGAGCCGGTGGATCGTAAAGGAACTGGGGCCGGACGTGCCGGTGCATTTCACGCGTTTCCACCCGACCTACCGCGTCACGAACCTGCCCAGGACGCCGGTTGCGACGCTGGACGCCTGCCGCCGCATTGCATTGGATGCGGGCATACACTACGTGTATGCCGGTAATGTTCCGACGCACCCCGGCGAGAACACCTATTGCCATAGCTGCCAAACCGAGCTGATCCGGCGCGTTGGATATCAGATCAAGTCCAATGAAGTCAAGGACGGCAAGTGCCCGAAGTGCGGCGTCACAATACCGGGCGTCTGGTCACAGGAACAGGCGTTGGCTTTCAAGCCACGGGTATAGCAATTTGTGACGTATTTTCGCCAGGCCGGTTAATTCCGCGCCAGCATTGCCGCTTCGAGACGCGACAGGTTGGATTGCACCAGATCGCAGTCGCGTGCGTCGGGCACCCGCCGCAGGTACAGGTGCAGACAGCCGTATGCGCCGCGCACGTCGCCGCGGCGGGCGCACACCGACGCCAGATCCTGAAGATGCTGGCCGGCAGTCGGCTCAAGCGCCACGAGCCGCCGCAGCACTGCGGCCAGGCGCTGCCAATCGCCGAGCGCCAGGTAAATTCGGCGCAGGTTGTGCAGCATTCTGGCCAGCGTGGCCCGGGTATCGACCGGAGCCAGCATGCGCGTCGAGAAGGGCACCGGGCAATTCGTGAGGTTGTTTACGAGGCGCCGACAGTCGCCAACCGAGAGCGAGCGCCCGCCGTTGAACGGGTCTGCCAAAACCAGATGCTCGGGGTCGTCAAATCGCACCAGGAAGTGGCCGGGTAATGCGACTCCGTGCACCGGCCATTTCAGACGCCGGCCTACTTCGATCCAAATCACAGATAACGAAACCGGAATCCCCAATCGGCGGTCCAGCACGCGATTGAGATAACTGTTCTGTGGATCGGAATAGTTTTTTACGTCGCCGCGAAAGCCGTGCTCCTCGACCAGCACCTCGCGCATGGCCTGGTAGCGCAGGGTGGCCGACAATCCCGGTCGCCGGTCGCCGACCTCGGCCGCCAGAGCATCGAGCTGTCGGAGGTAGCGGTCGAACTCGAAATCCCTGTATACGTCACGCGCGAAGTGAAGCGCAGCACAATCAAGGCGGATGTGCTCCGTCGGGAGTTCCATCAGCAAGTCAAATGAACTTTGACCCACCTTATATGCCCCTGTTAGTAGTCTGTTCGATTCCTCGTCTGAGCCGACTCTGCGCATCATATCATCCCAACCCCCGTAAATGCGAGGTAATTTTTGCGCCGCGCGTGTTCAGACTCGCACGGCTGCTCCCATAAATGTGTAAGGTTGCGATAACATCGGCCCTCTAGGCGGAATGGGCGCGGTTCCGGCCGCGAGCGGGACGAAAGCCACAATCTGCAAGAATTGGC
>JAAYXS010000142.1 GCA_012515775.1 Phycisphaerae bacterium | reverse complement strand
GATCTGGCGGCGCTAGTGCAGCGGCTGGTTTCTGATCACTACGCGCCCGTTTCCGCCGAGCTCGAGCGGCTTGAGCGCGATCTCTTCGTGCCGACTCCGCTCATGCAAGCGGAGACGGCGCCGGCCTCTGAGCCGGGTGAATTATCCGAGGCGCTCGACGAGTCGCCGCCCGGTCTGGAGTTCTCGAACAAACATTTGCTCACGGGCGTCATTATCGGCCATCTTCCACTGGCGCAGGTCGACGGGCGCTTGCTGCCGCTGGGGGCCGTTCTGGAGGGCCACACGCTGATCGCAATTGAACGCGATTTTGTAGTCTTCGAGAACGCAACTGACAGCGAACGGATCACGCTCGAGCTCAAACCGCGCAGCACTGGAGCGGGCGAAAGCCGATAATCTATGGGCCATTGGCGACGCCGGAGGAGCAGGTTCATGTCACTTAAAGTGACCTGCCGACCTGGACGATGAGCAATGAGGCAACGACACTGCGGATCATCCGCCGGGCCGGGTCGTCTGCCGTCTGCAAGCTGGAGAGGTTGTTATGTTTCTTCGCAAAGGGAAGAGCGCTTTCACACTCGTGGAATTGGTGCTCGTGATCGTCATCATCGGCGTGTTGGCGGCGGTGGCCATTCCACGCCTGAGCCGTGGTTCCGCCGGCGCCGGGAACGCGGCCTTGGCAACGAATCTGGCGATGGTCCGCAATGCGATCAACCTGTACGCTGCGGAACACAACAACACTTTCCCCGGCCCGGACGCACAAGGTTTCGTGGACAAGCTGACGAAGTTCAGCGATCGGACCGGCACGACCGTCACGACAAGGGACGATTCGCACCCCTATGGCCCCTACCTGCTGGCCATACCTCCATGTCCGGTCGGTGAGAACGCCAACAAGGACACTGCCAACAAGGTCCTGATCTCCACCACTAGTCCTCCGACGCCGGACCCCTCCAGTGGGGAAGGCTGGGTATACAACGCTACCACGGGCGAGTTTCTGCCCAACACCGACGCCAAGGATGACGCGGGAAAGTTGTACAAGACGTACTAGACGGCCAGGACGTTCAACCGAGTCAGAACCGCGGCGCTACCGCCGAGAATTCTCCCTGAACACCCACCGTTAGTACGGCTAAGCACGAGCATTCAAAGCCGGCCCGAAAGGGCCGGCTTTTGTTGCTTCGGGGCGGCCCACGCTCACCTTCAGCATAGCGCCCGGCATTCAAACCGGCTTAGGGACATGGAGCACATCCGCCGCCGGTCAGACAGCCGACAAATGGATCGACATCAAAAACGTTCACGGCCTCATCGCAGTCGATGTCCCCCAGCTTGTAGTTGCAATAAGGCAGCGCCGTCGCGTACTCCAGCGGATCCGTCAGGGCCAGCACGAAGGCGTCGATGTCGAACACGTTCAGCGCGCCATCGCAGTTCAGGTCGCCACGATCATAGCAGGACGGGTCGGTTTCGAAGTCATCGACCAGCAGGGCCCTCACTTCGCCCACACGGGCGGTGTAGACATTCTCGGGAGCCCCCTCCGGGCTGTAAACGGTGGATCCGCCGTCGCCGACGGCGCTGATGTAGAATTGCGGCGTATCAGCACAAGCGGGAGCGGGAAGGGTCGCCTGATAGAGCGTTTCACCCAGCGGCGTCAGCGGCCTGGTGATGAACTCCCCGCCATCATAGCGGTAATGCAGCAAGGCCGAACCAGGCACGTAGGCCTCTCCCCCATTTACGATCTCGACGGTGAACCGGGTCGGCGCGGCCGGCGACAGAAACTCCGGCGTACCTTCCGGCAGACTGATGCTCAGCGGCGCCATGCCAGGTTCACCGACAATAGTGAACGGAGCGGGCGTGACAGCCTGCGCCTCTCCGAGCGTGTAGCGCAAATAGCAAGTATTTGAGCTGGTGAGGTGCCGCGGCAGATGCCACTGAAAGCGCCCGTTGTTGGGCACATTGGAGGCGATTTCGATCCACGGCCCATCCGGCCCAACCAGCGATAACTCTATGGTAACTGTTGATTCTCCGTTGGCGACTGCTGCATGCCAGTCGATGAATCGCACCGAGCCGGCATACATGACTTCACCGCCGCGCGGATACTTGGGATACACCCACGTGCTGGAGACGGGCGTGGTCTCACGATAGAACCGCGCACGGTTGTTGGGCTCCCGATTGACCATCACAATGTCGGGGTATCCGTTGTGGTCGGCGTCAACGCCGGCACGGAAGGCCTTCGCGCCGGAGCCGCCGATGTTCACCGTGGTCAGCAACTCCCAGTTTCCCGCCCCATCACCCCCATAGACCCTGATTTGCCCACGGGCGCAAGCTACGATATCGCCGTGGCCGTCCAGGTTCATGTCCGCGATCTGCGTGTAGTAGAAATTGCCGCTGGCGGGCAGCGTCCCGCTGAGATTTTGCCAGACGCCGGGGCCCACGTAAGACCAAACGTCTATTCCGCCGTTCGCATTTCGGAACGCCAGGTCGTCGCGCCCATCGCCATTTACATCCCCGAGAGCCACCCCTTCGCGCCAATCACCGACTCCACCGGGCAGGCCGTAGTCGGCGACCGTGAAATTGCCCTGCCCATCGCCCAGCCACACCGTGCCGTAGCTGTGGGCCGCGGCGAAATCGATGAAGCCGTCTCCATTGATGTCGCCGAACTGGAAGATCTCGTACGCGTCTCCGTCAAGGACGCCCCAACTCTGCGTCCACGTGCCATCGCCGTTGTTCAGATAAACGTGCAGCCCCGCGCAGCAGCCGAAAGATATCGAACCGATGTCCAGGTCGCCGTCATTGTCGACGTCGGCGAAATCCGCCCGAACATGCCCCATGTCTCGCCGCTCGTGGCCAGACCGTCGTCCCACGGAATTTAGTTCTCGCCAGTGCCGTCGCCCAGCGCGACTTCGATTAATTGGTCGCCAAAATCGCTGCCGGGGTCGGTGTGGTGCATGGCGTAGCCGACGTCCATCAGCCCGTCACCGTTAACGTCGCCGAAGGCGATGCCTCCATAGCCGAAATAGCCGCTCTGGCGAGCCGACCAGTGCCCCGCGCCGTCTCCGAGCCAAACCGTAATGCCATGCTGAGACATACCCGGCGAATCGTGATCCCCCACCATCCCGATATCTACGTGTCCGTCACCATTAACGTCGGCAAATTCGAGCTCCGTGGGTCCCGAATACATCTCCGGAAACTCCAGGCCGGACGACGAGTCCACATAGTTGAGCGAACGTGCCGGCGGCACGGTCGCCACGAGCGCAGGGTAACTCACCAGAATCAGGGTTGAAACGTACAGCACGGCTGAACCTCCTTAGCCTTCTCCCCAGCGTCCGCCGCCACGGCTAGTCCCACTAGCGCGGCGCGGGCCACTGCCATCGTACTGGCAACAAAGGCTTTTGCAAGATTTTTTTGAGCGTTAGTAGCCGGTCAGACCTGGGATTGGCGGTGTCGGGGCGGACATCAGCGCGGCCTCGGGCTTCGCGGCAGCGGTGGCAGTACTTCCCGGGCCCCACCACGGCTACAATCCCTGAAGAACGCCGGCGCGATGGCATTGCCCCTGCGGAACCTTGCGACGGGCATGCTGCCGCCGGCCGCCGCCCACACCCAAACGTGAGCGACGGTCTTCGGCGACACGGCGGCCGGCTGTTCGTCGCTATCAGGGAACCTTTGCGCGTGACTGCTGTTTACCTCATTCTGATCTTGCTGGCGGTGGCTGTCTTCTGGCCGCGGCGCGGCCTGCTGGCGCGCTGGCGTCAGGCTCATGAGCTGGCCCGCCGCATGCGCCGCGAAGACGCCCTCAAGCACATTCTCAAGAGTGAGGCCAACGGGCGCGTAGCCACGCTTGAGAGCATCGCCGGGGCGCTGCACATCACCACCGGCAGCGCCGCCCGCCTGCTGGATGAGCTCGCCAGCCACGACCTGCTGACCTTCGAAGGCGGCCAACTGCGGCTGCGGCCGGCCGGGCGAGAGATGGCCCTGCACGTTCTCCGCGCGCACCGGCTGTGGGAAAGCTATCTCGCGGAACAAACGGGTATCGCTGAGGACGAATGGCATCGCCGCGCGGAGAAGCAGGAGCACTTGCTGACGCCGGCGCAAACGCGCGCCTTGGCGGCCCGTCTGGGCCACCCCACGCGTGACCCGCATGGGGACGTGATCCCCAGTTCGGACGGCACTTTCGAAGGCGAAGGTAGCCAGTCGCTCAATAGCGTTGAGCCCGAAACGCCGGTGCTGATTACGCACATTGAGGACGAGCCGGAGACGGTCTACAGCCAACTGGTCGCTCTCGGGTTGCGGGCGGGCATGCACGCTTTCGTTATTGAGAAATCCCCGACGAGGATTCGGTTCTGGGCGGATGGCAACGAACACACGCTGGCGCCGGTGCTGGCGGAGAACGTCTCGATCAGGCCGCTGCCGGACTACGGCACGGCGGACCTGGTTGAAGAGGAGTTCCTCTCCGGGCTGCCGCCTGGCCGGCGTGCGCGCGTGGTGGGCCTCTCGGGCGCGTGCCGGGGGCCGGAGCGCCGCCGCCTGCTTGACCTGGGCTTTGTTCCGGGCACGCCGGTCGAGGTGGAGATGGTCAGCCCGGCAGGTGACCCGACGGCCTACCGTGTGCGCGGTTCGGTGGTAGCGTTGCGGCGCGAACAGGCCAATCTGGTCCGCATCAACTCGCGGGAGGCGGTCGCCACATGAAACGCGCTGATTCTGCCAATTCTTCTGCCGCGTCGCCCCTGCCCGTCGCGCCCGTGGCGGCAAAAGAAGCGTGCGCGTCTTGCCCGGTTTATCGGGCCGCCAATCTCAAGAAGCTCGGCGTCGCGCTGGACTCCTGGGATTACGTCGTGGCGCTCGCGGGCAATCCCAACACCGGCAAGAGTACGGTCTTCAACGCGCTCACCGGCCTGCGTCAGCACACCGGCAATTGGCCGGGCAAGACGGTGTCGCGCGCCGAGGGCGGCTACGCTTTCGACGGCAAAAGATTCAAGCTGGTGGACTTGCCCGGCACCTACTCGCTGCTGTCGACCAGCCTCGACGAACAGATCGCGCGCGATTTCATCCTGTTCGGACAGCCGGAAGTGACCGTGATTGTGGCCGACGCGACGCGTCTGGAGCGAAACCTCAACCTTGTCTTGCAGGTCCTCGAAATCACCGACCGTGCCGTCGTCTGCCTCAACCTCCTGGATGAAGCCAAACGCCACGGCATCACGGTGGATGACCGCCAGCTCGCGCGCGATCTCGGCGTGCCGGTCGTGCCGGCCTCCGCCCGCTTCGGCCAGGGATTGCCCGAACTGCTGCAAGCCATCAGTGACGTGGCCACGGGCAAGCTGGCCTGCCGGCCGCGGCGGCTCGAAACCGAACCTGCCGCGATCAAGCCGGCCCTGGCGGACCTGGTGG
>JAAYXS010000811.1 GCA_012515775.1 Phycisphaerae bacterium | reverse complement strand
CACCATTTTCTGCGCACCGGGAACGCGGCCCCCCTGCTGCCCGTGCTGCACCATAATCAGCTCGATCTGATCTCGTGTACTGAGCTGCTCTTGCGCATGGTTGGGACTTGAATTCCGCCGCGCCGGGAGAGTGCTTGCTCGCGGCGCTGGCGCTTGCGGAGGGCAAAACAACGCCAGCCAGCGCGGGTGCCGTGCCCAAGCATGGGTGCCATGCCCAAGCCCCGCGACAGCGGGGCGCGGGCATGCCCTCGCCAGTCACCGCATGCCGTCACCAGTCGCCGCGCTCGGCCGCCGCTACCCATGGGCATGCCCGCGCTTACAGCTTGGGCATGGCACCCAAGCTTGGGCATGGCGCCCAAGTTTGGGCATGGCACCCAAGTTTGGTCAGGCGCCCACGCTTGGCCATGGCCCTCGCCCGGTAAAAACGGGCCAGGCCGTTACCGCTGCCGGGCCAGCTCGATGCGATGCCGCACGAGCCTGGTACGGCCGTACTTACAACTCTGCTATTGGCCTAATTGTCCACAGAAAATCGAGCATTTCGCTTGCGTTGTCCGCCTCTTGGTGGCATACTTTCACGTGTAGGCAGTGGCCAAATGGACGGCCGGCCAAATGAGCCAAAGAACCGGAATTCAGATCGATCCGCGGCGCGATGAGCCGCTCTACAAGCAGATTTACGACGAGCTCGTGAGCCGAATCCGCGCCGGCGAGTATCCCACCGGCCACCGTCTGCCACCCTCGCGTAACCTGGCGCGTGAGCTGGCCACCCATCGCAATACCGTTGCACGGGCCTTCGACGCCCTGGAGCAATCCGGATTCGTCTACTCGGTTGTCGGGCGCGGCACCTTTGTCGCCGCGCAGCCAGATTCAGCGGCCGTCGCGGCTGAGCCGCTTCCCAGTTTGCCGTGGAGCGCGCTGTTATCGCGCGCCGCAGATGCCGAGCCGCTAGCGCGCCTCGACCGCATGGTTCACAGCGTGCAACGCACGGACCTCGTCAATCTGACGAGCCTGTATCCGTCAGCCGACCTCCTGCCGGCAAACGCCCTGCGCCGCTGTTTGGACCACGTGCTGCGTACTTGTCCGGCCGAGTCACTGAGCTTCGCCCCGCGTTACGGAGTACCGCGATTACGGGAAGCGATTGCCGAGCTGCTGCGTGCGGCCGGCGTTCCGGTTGGACCCGACGACTTGCTGATAACCAGCGGCAGCCAGCAGGCCCTCGACCTTTTCGCGCGGGCCCTGATCAACCCCGGCGATGTCCTGCTGGCCGAGGAGTACACGTACACCGGCGTACTGACGGCCTTTGCGGCGGCCGGCGCCACGATCGTGGGGGTATCAGGCGACGCCGAGGGGCCCGACATGGAAGTCCTGCGGCGCCTGGGGCGAAACGGCGCCAAGGCGTTTTACGTGATGCCGAATTGCGGCAACCCCACGGGCGCGAGCGTCAGCCTGGCGCGTCGCAAGCAGCTCGTGGCGTGGTCGCACGAATTCGGAATTCCGCTCATAGAAGACGACTACGGCGCTGATTTAGATCTGCAAGGCGGCCCGCGCATCCCAGCCCTGCGGGCGCTCGACGCCGACGTACTGTATGTCGGCACGTTCAGCAAACGGCTAATACCCGCCCTGCGCGTTGGATTCTTGGCCTGCCCGCCGCTCCTGCGGCGCCGGCTGGTAATGCTTAAGCACAGCATGGATCTCGGAACGTCGGCTCTGGTCCAGCAGGCGCTGGCCGAATTCATCAAGCGCGGTTATCTGCGCGCCCACTTGCGGCGAATTATTCCCGCTTATCGGTCGCGACGGGACGCGCTCGAGGCGGGCTTGCGTGAACATCTGCCGCCCGGCATCGAGTGGCAACAGCCACGCCGCGGCGGATTCTTGTGGTTAAAGTTGCCGCCGGCCTACGACACCGAGTTGGTGTTCGAAGAAGCCCAGCGGCACGGCGTGCTGGTTTCGCCCGGAGCGCTGCACAGCGTGCACCGCCCCCAGCACGGCGGCATACGCCTGACCTTCTGCGCCGAGCCGCCCGAACGGCTGGTGGAAGGGGCGCGCCGCCTGGGCTCTGCCTTGCGTGAATTGGCGGCGCGCGCCACGCTGGAAAGTTCAGCGGCCGCGCCGGGAATGGATGGCGTTTAGCTGACCAGGCCGCCGGCCTGTCAGCCGGATCAGCAGGCGGTCGCAAGCGAGTGTCTAAGCGGCACGTGCGGCTGCGGGAAGAAGAGGCTGGTGCGATAATTGTTTATAGGTAAATTTCAGGAGCCGTTACATGACCAAATCTGCTTCGATCGGCTCGGCGAACCGCTACAATGAGCCAGTAGAAAAATCGTTTCCCCAAGATGGAGGCGGGGAAGTGCGCGTGGCGAAGGCGAATTTGGATTGGGCCAACTTGGCGTTCGGCTACTCCAAGACCGACTACAACATTCGTTATTTCTGGAAGAACGGCGCGTGGGACCAGGGACGGCTGACGCAGGACGAAACGCTGGACCTGCACATTGCCGCCACCTGCCTGCACTACGGGCAGGAGTGCTTTGAAGGTCTCAAGGCGTTCGAGACGCGTAGCGGCGAAACAGTCGTTTTCCGGCTGGACGAGAACGCCCGCCGCCTGGCGCGTTCCTGCGAAAAGATTCACATGCCCCCGGTGCCGGAGGAGCTGTTCTGCGAGGCCGTGTACCGCGTCATCAATGCCAACCGGCGGTTCGTTCCGCCGTACGGCACGGGCGCCAGCCTGTACATCCGCCCCATTGTGATCGGCACCGGGCCGCAGATTGGGGTGCGCCCCGCGACCGAGTACATCTTCATGGTACTGGTGATGCCGGTCGGCCCGTATTTCAAGACCGGTTTCAAACCGGTTTCGCTGCTGATCGAAGAGAACGTCGACCGCGCCGCGCCGCTCGGCGTCGGTGACGTAAAGGTGGGCGGCAACTACGCCGCCGGCCTGCGCGCCAGCCTGGACGCCAAGTCCAAGGGCTATGCCGATGCCCTTTTCCTGGACACCAGGGAGAAGAAGTACATAGACGAGTGCGCCCCCGCCAACTTCTTCGCGATCACCAAAGACGATCAATACGTGACGCCGCACAGCGAGTCGATCCTGCCCTCGATCACGAACAAGTCGCTGATCACGCTGGCTGAAGACATGGGCCTGCGCCCGCAGCGCCGCCCGATTCCGGTCGAAGAAATTTTCGAATTCAAAGAGGCCGGCTGCTGCGGTACGGCGGCCGTGATTACGCCGGTGGGCTCGATCACGTATCGCGATCGCAAGGCGGTCTACTCCAAAGACGGCCAGCCCGGCAAAATCTGCACGGCGCTCTACAACGAGCTAACCGCGATTCAGCTCGGCGATGCTCCGGATCGTTATCGCTGGCTATTCCCGGTGCCGCAGACCAAGTGATTCGCTAACGACACTGCGGCTACGCCGGCCCGCACCGCAGGCTGACCCGCCCGCAACGACCTTCCCCCAGGCGCCGGATTTTGGTCCGGCGCCTTGTGTTACGCGCTCTTGCGCAGTTGTCGAAGATGCATGGCGTGAGGCGCGGTTTGCATTTCCTCGCTGCGGCCATCGCCGATTCCACATGCCCGCCATCAGAAATGCGGCGCTTTTTTGCCGACGCAGCGTCTCGCGCGGCCGAGAGCTGATAGACTATTGAAGCGGCCGACGATGTTCCGCGGCCCATTCGTGGCGCATTGGCGCCGGCGGTGCATTCCGCCCGGCCGCCATCGGAGAGGTAAAGATGAGTCTCAGAGCCCCTTACATTGTTGCACTGGCGTTTGCGCTCCTGCTGTCCGGCTTGATGGGCTGCCCGCGATTCCCCGAAGAAATCGAAATCGAGAAGGGCGACACGATCATCGTCGAGGGGCCGCCGACTTTTGCGGACGCTGGGTTCCTGCTCGGTCCAACCGCGACGATCATCGCGGACGTCTCGTTCATCCCGATCGAGGTAATCCCCGACGTCACGGTGCTGACATTCGAGAACCTCACCGGCGTCGATATTGTCATCAATTACTTCGCCGAGGGCTTCCCGGAGGCCGTACTCGTCCCGGATTTCACGTTCGTGAGTATCGAGTACGTGCCCTGTCTGCTCGACGTGCAACTCGACTTCGAGGACGATTACCATCCGGTCACCGGGTCTTACCTGGGCAGCTTTGATCTCAGCGACATCCTGCTGATCGAGGGTCTCGATTATTTCTGCGGAGATGAAATCTTGTTTACCTTCGATCCTGACTTCGTCTTCGTGGACGTGTTCCCGCTGTAAAATTCCGGGCACAAATAGTACGCCGCCATTCACTGGCCCCTACTTATTGCACTGCATCTCCCACTAGCGGAAGCGAAGAATCGCTTTTGCCGCCTGCCGCGCCGGGGGCATAGGTAGTACGTGCCTGAGCATTTCGGCAACGCTTGAGTTATAATTATTGTGTTATGGTACTGATGGGGGGCGGGCGCGCGCCTGGTTCGCCCGGGAGGTGCAAGGATGGCCAATCGCCCAGCTCAGGTTTGCCGATATCGCGCTAGCGTTGACGCGCTCGCGCGCGGCGCATTGGCCGTCGAGCAGCGCGCCGCCGCGCAACGGCATTTGGAGGAGTGCGAGTCCTGCCGCAAGCTCTTCCGCGAGCAGAACATCGAGCGCTTTCCGACCATCCGTAATTACACCATCGTGGAGCGCGTGGGCGAAGGTGGTTTCGGGGTGGTGTACCGGGCGGTTTCGCACACCAAACAGCGCACCGAGGCGCTTAAGGTGCTTTTTGGCAAGACCGCGTTGCGCGAGGCCTACTTTCAAAACGAAGTGCATCTGGTCGCCAAACTGCGGCACCCCAACATCGCGACCCTCTTCGACGCCCACCTCACTACGCCCCCTCTGTACTACACCATGGAGTTCATCTCCGGGCAACAGCTCGGCGATTACCTCCGCACCCACCGCGTACCTCTGGCGCAACGCATCGCCCTGCTGCAGAAAGTCGTGGCCGCAATCAGCTACGCTCATTCCCAGGGCGTCGTACACCGCGACATCAAACCGCAGAACATCCTGGTCGACGCGCGCGGCGAGCCGATCATCGTCGATTTCGGCATCGGCAAGAAGCTCGGCCTGCCCTGCAACGACCGCGAACCAAAAGGCTCGCCTGAGGGCTTTCTCGGTACCTTCGGCTACGTCGCCCCGGAGCAGGCCGCCGGTCAGCCGGTCGATGAGCGAGCCGATATCTACGCCCTAGGCGCTTTGCTGTACCACTGCGTCACCGGTGAGCCGGCCCGGTCGGCCAACGACGCCGCCCACCTGACGCAAATCTTCCAGCAGCGGCAGATCACGCGCCCGGCCGGCCTGGCCGCCATCATCGCCCGTTGCGTCGATCCCAGCCCTCAGGAGCGTTACCCCGACTGCGCAGCACTGCTCCAAGACATCGCCGCTTATCTCAACGGCGGCCGCATCCAAGCCGAGACCAATACGAATCCGGCCCGGAGCGTCGCGCGCGCCGCGGCTTATCTGCTGCAGCACCGGCCCTTGCCGGTGTGCGGGTTCCTGGTGCTGTTGATGGCGACACTGCTGGCGACGTTCGCCTGGCGGGCTGATGCACGTTGGGCCCTGCCGGGCAACAGCGCCCAAGCCGCCGCCCTCATCACTTTCACGCCCAATACCATCGAGGCTATCCGCACCGGCCAGATCGGCGCTGACCTGCCGGGCCTGAACGCGGAAAATCGCAAGAGCCTGCGTCTCCTGCAGGGTCAGCTCTTGGAACGCCTGGCCGGCGCCCAGCCCCGCGTGGTGGTGATCGACGGATTTTACCCCGACTGCCGGCCGCAGTTCGATGACGGTCTCTTGCGCGGCATGGCGGCTCTCGAAGCGGCCGGCGTCCCGATCGTAATCGGCGCGTTGCACCTGGACGTCAACAGCGAACCCGTCGGCTGTCCCGAGATTCTCAAGCGTGCCAAGCGGTTCGGCGTGCTGAGTGCGGTGGATCCCAGCCATGCCCCCAATCACTGGATTTTGCCGGTATGCGTCCGTCGCCAGCCGGCGCCTCCCGTGCCGGGGCTGGCCGTCGCCGCCTTCGCCGCGGCGCGCTTTCCGGACGCGGACCCGGAAATCGAGATCGGTGGCCGGACCGCCATCGTGAAGTACCGCAAGCGCCTTGAAAATCCGGGCCAATCGTACTGGTATGAAGAGACGGATCGCCTGCCGCTGGCCGGCGCCAAGGCCGTCGGGGACAACGGTGTATTTCAGCCGGAGGACGTGTTCTACCGCACCTATGTCCCAATTGACGGCAGCGCCGCTATTGATTCACTGCCGCTGGAAAAAGTGCTGACGGCCGGGCCGGACCAATTGCGCGATTGGTTTCAGGGGCGGGCGGTCATCTGCGGAGATGCCATACCGGGTCGCGACGAACACCGTTCGGCATCCGGCGAGCGCATTTTTGGCTGCCAGATTCAGGCCCGCGCCATCCAATCCCTGCTGGCCGGCGTGCGCGTCAACCGGCTCGACCGCGGAGCCCTAGCTGCCGCCATCCTGCTGTGGTCGATCGTCGGGGCGTGCCTGACCAACATCATTCCGTGCACGCGCCGCCTGAGCCTGTCCCGCGCTATCCTGTTCGGCAGCGCCGCTGTGGCCGCCAGCATCCTGCTGGTGGCCGAGGCCGTCAGCCAGGTCATGGATTTGTGGCAACTGCAACTGATACTGGCGCTGGCAGCTCTGATCGGTTGCGGGGCGCCGGTGTACATCGCCAAGGTGATTCGCCAACGCCAGATGCAGCTCGCGCCAGAGGTCGATTGGCAATCCGAGCCGCAAACCATCGCCTCGACGCTGCTCGCCACCGCGACTGACTCGTCCCACGGTGCAACGCCCGCCCGCACCTGCCTCCAACCTGTGAGGTCAGCCCGGCCATTGACGAGATAAAACCTCGCCCCCCCCTGCCGCGTTGCAGGCTGCTAGTCACGTGCGCCGGCGAACATATGGAGCAGCAGCAAGACATTCACCGCCCAGAGCGCGACCGTCATGCAGAGCGCCAGGCGGCGTTCGAAGGGGGAGAGAGGTGGATCGAGTACCGCCCGTTTCATGGCTAGTACTCGACCCCCAAAACAACGTAGTGCCACAATCCCAGCACGGTTCCGAGGATGCTATACAGATGTGGTAGCAATGTTAGCGCGGCCATTACAGACCTCCGCCTCTTTCGGGCTCCAGTTAACAGCCATTGGCCTGCTTTGCCACTATAGGCATCGGAAGAATTCTGGTTTGTTATGACACGTGAGCGCTATCCCGCAGATTTTGCGCGGAAGTCACACGCGGGCCCGAAATTGCGCAGAATATCAGACTTGCCTGGCCCCCCAGCGCATGCGCCCCGTCTAACCGTCATCAAGCGACTCCCTGGTCACAGGGCAGCCGATCAAATTGAGCAGGTTCGGCCGCTGGATGAAGCCGTTCTCGCCATGTCCGCAAACTGGGCGCGGCAAGCATCGCTGGGGCCGCAACGTGGCGTCAATGACGCGTGGGTCGGGGTGGAACAGCATCGTGGCCGTCACGTGCCGCGGCGTGATCTGCAGCAGCGTGACCGAGCCCATGGAAATCTCGAAGCGGTCGCAGGAACTGACTTGCAGCGCGCCCGGTCGTCCGGCGTGATGCCAGGGATAGTGCGGCAGATACAGCGCGGACCGCAAAATCGCCAGCAAGGGCGAGGCGTGCCCGACCACGATCGCGCAGGTCTCCGGGCCGGCCACCCAGCGCGCCAGCCAGCGGGCGCTCCGCTCGCTGACCTCGTACAGCGATTCAGTCCGGTGCCACTCCTTCAGATCGCTTTCAATCCGCAGCGGAACGAAGGTAAGCCCCCGAAGGCACTCGGCCGTTTGTATCGCGCGCGTCAGCGGCGAACTGTAGATGGTCGTTGCCGCAAACCCCTTCACCGCCTGGCCCGCCTGCCGCGCCTGCTCGCGCCCGACCTCGGACAGCGGCGGGCCCGGCGGCTCATCGCCGCGTTGCCCGCCCCGGTAATCTGGCAATCCGTGCCGCACCAGCAAAAGCTGGCGCTTGGCAGGGCCATATTTGCGAACTTGGGGAACTCCCTCGATTGTCATTTCGGATTCCGAATTCTGCCTCTTGCCGGGCAGCACCATGCCCTATCCCAAGGCACCATCACGTTCCGCCATGCCCTATTCAGCATCCGGCCCCTGCGGTAACAGCTTTACGCCGGGCAGCAGCCGGATGCGTACTTCGTCGATCAGTTCCTCCGGATTCTCTCGAAAACGCGCGGCGGACAGTTGCCCGCGGCGCAGGCCGTCCAGAACTTGGCGCAGGCCGTAGGCCATGCGCTCAAACGCCTGGCTGAGCTTCGCAAACTCGCCCGCGCCGGGATCATAGCGCCAGCGTCCCTCCAGCAGCCGGAGCTGAGCATGCCGGGCCGGCAGCCGCTCGTCGACCAGGAACGCCACCTGCGCGTCGTGGCCCGCGATGGACTCGTCCAGGATTTTCACGCTGCGGCTGAACACGTCCAGATGATACGCGAGCTGCCCCTGGTCAATTGCGTCAGCGGTGCCCAGGCCGATCTCGGAGCGGACCAGGTCACAGAGCTGGTCGTTGGCGGAGAGGAAATCGTCGACCGCCGCCAGCGTTGTGATGACGTCCTGCGCGTGCTCGGGCACGATCAGCTCGCGCATGACCTGGTACTGCCGCTGCTGGCGCGCGGTTATGAGCCGGCTGATGGTCTCGCGCGGCGATGGCGGGGCCGGAGGCTCTTGTTCGCTCGATCGCGAACACGCCGTGAGCATGGCAGACAGAAGGACGGTTGCGCAGAGCAGGTGCGCGCGTAGCGACGGCGCAGCGGCGGTGGCAACAACCTGGCCATATAGGCGGCTCACGAGACGTCCTCCTCAGCTCGAGAAAAAAATTGTACCGGCGGGCACGGAAGAGGCGAGAGCCAGCGCTTGCCAGCAAGCCGCCGGGGTCCTCTCCGAGCAGAGCCGGGGCGT
>JAAYXS010000810.1 GCA_012515775.1 Phycisphaerae bacterium | reverse complement strand
GCGCCGGACCTCTCGACATTGTCGGCCGAAAGCGGCCTGCGATGCGGCAGCGTGACGAGCGTGCTGGCCACAGATGACGGCGAACTTGAAGACCACCTGGCGCAATACGCCGACTACATGGATTGCAGCTTCGTGGCGCTGAACACCGCATTTATCGCCGATGGGGCTTACGTCCGGATTCCGCGGCGACACATGGCCGAGCGGCCGCTGCACATTGTCCACATCAGTGTGCCGGGCGAGGCGCCGAGCATGGTCCACCCGCGTACGCTCGTGCTCGTGGATGACGAAGCCCAGGCTTCGATCGTGGAAAGCTACATCAGCCTGGGGGAGGGGACGTCTTTTACGAACGCGGT
Organism: Phycisphaerae bacterium; assembly: GCA_012515775.1. GTDB lineage: Bacteria > Planctomycetota > Phycisphaerae > UBA1845 > Fen-1342 > JAAYXS01. The sequence continues at coordinate 3,046 of JAAYXS010000810.1, read as the reverse complement.
CACGGAAGTGGTCGTCGGCGAGGGGGCCCGCTTGCGGCACTACAAGCTGGCGCGCGAGGCGCTTGGCACGTATCACATTGGAACACTGCAGATTCATCAGAAGCGTGACAGCGAAGTTCTGTCGCATTGCATTACGCTCGGCGGCGGACTGGTCCGGCACAACATCAACAGTGTCCTGGCCGGCGCGGGTGGCCATTGCCGGCTGCTGGGTCTATACCTGGTCGGCGGCGACCAGCATGTGGACAATCATCTACGCATCGAACACGTCGCGCCGCACTGCGACAGCCGCGAGGTGTTCAAGGGTATTCTGGAAGGACGGGCGCGGGCCGTGTTCACCGGGCGCATTGTGGTGCACCGCGGGGCACAGCAGACGGACGCCAAGCAGACCAACAAGAACCTGATGCTCTCGGGCGAGGCCCAAGTGGACAGCAAGCCGCAGCTCGAGATCCACGCGGATGACGTGAAGTGCACACACGGGGCGACCATCGGGCAGATCGATCGCGACGCACTGTTCTACCTGCGTTCGCGCGGCCTGTCCGAGGCCGCGGCCCGCAGCCTGCTGGTCTACGCTTTCGCCGGCGAGAGCTTGGCGGAGATCGAAAATGAGCCCTTGCGGCGCCGCCTGCAACGTGAACTGGCGGACCGGCTGCCGCAGGGTGAGTTCCTCGAGGCGCTGTCGTGAGCACGGTTCCCACACTGGTACGTGGCACGCCGTCGGAAGCACCGCTGGAGGTGCGCCGCATCCGGGCCGACTTTCCCGCGCTGCTGCAGGAGGTCAACGGCCATCCGCTGGTCTATCTTGATAATGCGGCCACGACGCAAAAGCCACAGGTAGTGATCGACTCTATACGGGACTACTACGAGCGCGACAATGCAAACGTGCATCGCGGGTTGCATGCGCTGAGCATGCGCGCCACTGAAGCCTATGAGGCCGCGCGCCACAAGGTGCAGCGCTTCATCAATGCCGGTCAGGCCGAAGAAATAGTTTTCGTGCGCGGCGCCACCGAGGCCATCAATCTCGTCGCGCAGACCTTCGGCCGCGCGCAGGTACGCGCCGGCGACGAAATCCTGATCTCGGAGATGGAACATCACTCCAATATCGTGCCCTGGCAGATGCTGTGTGAGCAGACGGGCGCCGTGCTGCGGGTCGTTCCGATGGATGGTCGCGGCGAGCTGTGCATTGAAGACTATGAGCGCATGCTCGGGGCACGCACGCGCCTGGTCGCGGTGACGCACGTCTCGAATGCACTGGGGACAGTCAACCCGGTCGAACACCTGATCGCTCGCGCGCATAGCGCGGGTGCGGTGGTTCTCGTGGACGGCGCCCAGGCCGTGCCGCACATGCCGGTGGACGTGCGCGCCCTGGACTGTGATTTCTACGTGTTTTCCAGTCACAAGACGTTCGGGCCGACGGGCGTGGGCGTGCTGTACGGGCGACATGAGCTGCTCGAGTCCATGCCGCCTTACCAGGGCGGCGGCGAGATGATCAGCGCCGTTACATTCGAAAAGACAACCTTTCGCGAGCCGCCGGCGCGCTTCGAGGCCGGCACGCCTAATATCGCCGGCGCGATCGGGCTCGGCGCGGCCGTGGAATACCTCGAACATCTCGGCCGCGACGCCATTATGGCTTACGAGCGCGACTTGCTCTCATACGGAACCGCGGCCCTGGCCGAAATTCCGCAAGTGCGGCTGATCGGCACGGCGGGCGAAAAGGCGGGCATTCTGTCATTCGTGCTCAAAGACATCCATCCGCACGACGTCGGCACGGTGCTGGATACGCTGGGCATCGCAATTCGCAGCGGGCATCACTGCGCCCAGCCGGTAATGCAACATTTCGGCGTGCCGGCGACCTGCCGCGCCGCGCTGGCCTTCTACAATACTCATGAGGAGATTGACGCCCTGGCCGCGGGAATACGGCAGGTCGTGAAGGTCTTCGCATGAGCGAACTGGACGAACTGTATCAGCAGTTGATTCTGGATCATTACCGCCGGCCCCGGAACCGGCGGACGCTGCCGCAGCCGGACCGCACGGCCGAGGGCTATAACCCGCTGTGCGGGGACCATGTCACCGTATTCCTGAAGATGGACAGCGGCGTGGTAAAGGAAGTGACTTTCGAGGGCAGCGGCTGCGCGATCTTCACGGCCTCAGCCTCGCTGATGACGGAGATGCTGAAGGGCAAAACGCTGGCCGAGGCCAGGGCGATCTTCAGGCGGTTCCACGGCCTGGTTACAGGGCAGCCGCAGGAGCCGCCGACGGGGCCGGGACTGGGCAAGCTGGAGGTCTTTTCGGGCGTGCGCAAGTACCCGGCGCGTGTGAAATGCGCAACGCTGGCCTGGCACACGCTGGACGCGGCATTGGAGAACCGCGGCGATGTAGTGTCGACCGAGTCGGACGAACTGTGACCCCCGAACGCGATTTGCAAACGCGCAGAAGTCGACGAACTGTGACGGCCGAAGGTGATCCGAGAACGCATAGATGTGGGACGACCTGATGGATGAACTGGACCGCAAACGCATAGAGGCGGAAACCATCCGGGCGCTGCGCACGATCTTTGATCCGGAAATTCCGCTGAACATCTACGACCTCGGCCTGATCTATGGCGTGGACGTAAACCAGCAGGGGGCGGTCCATATTCGCATGACGTTGACATCGCCGCTGTGCCCGGTGGCCGGGTCGATGCCGGTCGAAGTGGAAAACCGAGTCAGACTGGTACACGGCGTGACAGATGTGCAGGTGGACTTGGTGTGGGACCCGCCCTGGACGCTCGAATCGCTACCCGAGGCGGCGCGCCTGGCCCTGGGCCTGGACGACCCGGCCGCCCGCCAGCCGCGTTTTCCGTTTGACTTCAATCGTAACAAGCCCTAGCGCGGGACCGGCGTCGGCTACGACCTAAACTTCAACCGAAACCCAAGCCGCGCGCCTGCGATAACGTGATAAGGTGATAGAGTGATAGGGTGATAAAGGACGCTCCGCGGAACCCCTTATCACCCTATCACTTTATCACGCCGTAGGTGCGACCTCGCTGATGCGAGTGAGCTGAAAGCTG
>JAAYXS010000141.1 GCA_012515775.1 Phycisphaerae bacterium | reverse complement strand
TGGGGGCGCTGCTCGAAGGGCTGCCCCCCCAACTCGACCTGGTCCAGCTGGGGGCGCTGCTCGAAGGGCTGCCCGCGGTCGAGTGCCCGCCCATGCCGGGCCAGCTCGGCTATCGCGGGGTCGTCGTGGGCCTTGGCATGGCTGACGAGAGCCGGATGACCGCATACGGCGGTACGCTCTGGTTCGGCTATCCCGGCGCCAATCCACAGGCGACCTGCCTGGCCGACCCGGATCGTGCGGTCGAGCGCTTCCTGCTGGGCAGCGCGCAGCCCTATGTCGATCCTCAGGTTTTTGGATCGCTCACCGCGGGTCTCGCGCTGCCCGTACCCACGCCGTTGGCCACGCCTGCGCCAACGCCCACGCTGGCGCAGGGCTTCGTGCTCGACGCGGACGAGAGCTTCGGCGTCCAGTTCACGCGGCCGGCAAACTGGGAGCAGTGCCAGGCGACCGGGCTCAGCCGCCTCTACTGCGTGGCCGGCCCGCCTACCGAGAATCCCGTCGCGCCGCCGGCGTTCTACTTCACGCTGCTGCCGCCGGGCTTCATGAACGAGGACGCGTCGGCCTACAACTGGTGGGCCCCGGACGAGTTGGCCGCAGCGTTCGCCGCCGCCGTCGGCGAGCAGTTCATCAGCACCCGCACGCCGGCTGGCTACGAGCAATATCACACGTACGCCCGGCTCGCCGATGTGAAGGTGGACGGTTTCAGCGCGATCGTGGTGGAGAACGAGCGTCCCTGGGGGATCGCCACCGGCACGAAGGACCGCCGCGTGCTGGTCAGGCTGGGCCAGAGCACATTCGTCCTGGGCGCTTACTACGGGACCGCGGCGGAACTGCGCGATTTCGAGGAAGTCACGGCATCCTTCAAGCTCGGCACGCTCATGAGAGCGACGGCTGGTGGGATGCTAGCGACGCCGCCCGCACCTACAAGATGACCTCCAGCGCGGATGGTGGGCCCATAGGTCGGCCGGCGTGCGAGGAACCGATGAACCTTGACCGTTTTCAGCCCTGCGCCGGCCGGGGAACCGGCCGCCGCGGCTCGACGTCCGTCGAAACAATAAGGAGGGTCCACAGCATGCGCATCGTTCTCGTGATCCTCTTCCTGTGTTTCGCCGGGTTGGCGGTACTGCTGCGCGGCTTCTGGGATTGAACACCCTTAGGAGGTTGTGATGCAGTGGTTTGCGCGCCTTTGCAGCGTGATTCTCACGCTGGTTTGGCTTGCGATGACATACTTCGCAGTAATCGTACCAGAAGATCCGATGGCGGCACACGGTTGGATTTTGCTGGCGCTCACGCTGCTGGGATGTGCGGCCCTGCTGGCTGCGTGGCGCCTGCCGCGCATGGGTGGAGGAATCGCAATCGCAGCGGGCATTGCTTATGCGCTGATCAATTGGCGTGCCAGCCTGGGCTCTGGGCCGTTGGCAGCGCTTGGCTTGCTGATTGCCGGCCCCTTCATTCTTTCGGGCCTCCTCTTTGTGGTCATCGATCGCATGCGGGCAGGCGCACTACGGGTGTCGAGGCCAGTCGTTGTGAGCCTGTCGGTGCTCGTCGTGATCCTGGTGCTCGCCATGCTGTCCCTTTTGCTCGTCCTTGGTGTCGGCAACGTTGTACCGCTTTACACGCCGCCGGCGAAGCCCGGCGGATAACCGGGCCTGCAGTTGGCATGCCATGCTGCTTGAATCACAGTTGCGCTGTATCGTCCCAGGTCAGAAGAAACGGAACCATCTCAAGGAGCGGAAATGTGAAAAAGAAAATCAACCTACTTCTTCTCGACATCGCTTCGGCGATGCTACTGGGTCTTGGTGTCGCTCTCCTGCTTTTACCCTTTACGCTTTACTTGGGACTAGGAGCAGATAACGACGCTTACATTGAGATTGCCGAGTGGGCGGGCGGGAACATTAACATTCTTGCCCATTTGGATATGGTGCGGATGTTCAGAGTAGATTACCTGTTGTT
>JAAYXS010000809.1 GCA_012515775.1 Phycisphaerae bacterium | reverse complement strand
AGCAGACCAAAATCCTGCACCAGGTTCCCCACGCGCAACTCGGGCAGACCGTGTTGCCGCGTGCCGAATATTTCACCCGGGCCGCGCTGCCGCAAATCGGCTTCCGCGATCCGGAAGCCGTCCGTGGTCTGCGCCATGATCGCCAGCCGCTCGGCCGCCTTGGCCTGGGGAACCGGTTCGAAACCGGTCCTTCCCGGTGGGTAACCAGTCTTTTGCCGCACGGCCCGGGCACTCGCGCCATGCGCCACCAGCACGCACAGCGCCTCGCGCCGCCCGCGGGCGATGCGCCCGCGCAGTTGGTGCAATTGTGAAAGGCCGAAGCGCTCGGCGTGCTCGACGATCATGATCGTGGCGTTGGGCACGTCGACGCCGACTTCCACCACCGTGGTCGCGACGAGGGCGTGCAGCTCGCCGCCGGCGAACGCGCGCATCACGCTTTCTTTTTCCGCGGGCTTGAGCGAGCCGTGCAGCAGGCCGATCTGCAGCCCGCGCCATGGACCCTCTGCCAGACGCTTGTACGCCTGCTTGACCGAAAGCAGCCCGGCCCGTGTCTCCTTGCGCATTGCGCCAGGATCTTCAGAATCTTCGGCGCCGCCTTCATCGCCCACGCCGCCGGCTTCGGCGTCCTTGCCGATCAGCGGGCAAACGACGAACGCCTGCTCGCCACGTTCGAGCCGCCCGCGAACGTAGGTCATTACCGTTTCCCATTGCTCCGCCGTCACGACCTTGGTTACGATCTTCCCGCGGCCCGGCGGCGGGTGCTTGATGACCGACACGTCCAGGTCGCCGAAGACCGTCATGGCCAGCGTGCGCGGGATGGGCGTGGCAGTCATGACCAGGTAATGCGGCATCGGCCCCTTGGTGCGAATGCGGGCCCGCTGCATGACGCCGAATTTGTGCTGCTCGTCGACAACCACGACGGCCAGGTTCTTGAAGTTCACATCTTCCTGAATCAAGGCCTGCGTGCCGACTACCAGGTCGAGTTCGCCGGCCTCAATGGCCGCCAGGATTTTCGAACGCTCGGCCCGCGACAGGCCGCCGCGCAGCAGTACGTAGCGCACCTGGCTGCCGGCCAGATATTGCTGGATGTTTCGAAAATGCTGCTCGGCCAGAATTTCCGTCGGCGCCATGATGGCGGCCTGCTTGCGGTTCGCGACCGCCACCAGGCACGCGTACAGCGACACCACCGTCTTGCCGCTGCCCACGTCGCCTTGGAGCAGGCGCGTCATCGGCCGCCCGCTGGTGAGGTCGGCGGCGATTTCGCGCACGACCTCGTTCTGCGAGGGCGTCAGCTCGAACGGGAACCGGGCGCGAATGCGGCGGTCGATTTCGGGCGTCACGTGCAGCTTCTGTCCGGGCTGCAACACGACCGCACGCTGCCGCCGCAGGGCCATTGCCAGCTCCAGCAGCAAAAATTCTTCATACGCCAGTCGCTCGCGCGCCCGGCGCAGTTGTTCATCGCCCCGCGGCGAGTGCATTTGCCGAATCGCTTCGTCGCGCGCCGGGAAGTTGTGCTTCTTTAGCAGAGCCGCGGGCAGGAACTCTTCCACCGGAAGCTGCGGCGCGGAAAGCACCGCCTCGACCGCCCGCTGCACCACGCGCGATGTGAGCTTCCCAGCCGCACGGTACACACCAACCATTCGAGCGCCGCGCCGCGGGACTTCAACCGGCGTGTTCGGCGGGAATACCTGGACGCGCGGCTGAACGATCTCGAGCCGGTCGTTGAATTCCTGCACGTCACCACTGGCGATGACCGACGCTCCGACGCACAGCCCGCGCGGTACGTACTTGCTCTGAAACCAGCGCAGCGTGCAGGTTTGCGTGCCATCGTCGATCTCGGCCGTGTACGAGCCGTATGGCCCGCGGCCGTGCGTGTGCAGGACCGTGCCGCGCACGGTGGCCGTAGTCCGCGGCTGAAGGTCGGCGATGTCCACCAAACCGGTGTCGAACTCGTAGCGGAAGGGAAAGTACTCGATCAGATCGGTGATGGTCTTAATGCCGGCCTGCTCGAACCAGGCGGCGCGCTGCGGGCCTACGCCCTTGAGGTACTGCACCGGACTGTCGGGGCGCAGCGGGTACATTAGACTTGAATAATACACCGGCAACCGCGCCCCGTTGAAGCGCGGCTGGGTGCAGTCACGTGCCCGGGCGGCAGGCGTACGGCCCTTCCGGGGCGTCGATGATTACGAACTACTACGGGATGACCAGCTTCGTGCCGACCTGGAGTTTCTTCGGGCTCTTTACGTGGGGGTTAGCCTTGAGAATCTGCCTCCAGCGATTAGGCGTGTTGTAGAACTTTTGCGAAATCTCGCTCAGAGTGTCGCCCTTCTTTACCACGTACGTGCGGGCGCGCTCGCGATGCGCGGGCCTCACCGGCTTGTCGGCCGGCTTGATAACCGGCTCCGGCGGCGGAGTGTACGCCGGCTCCGGATTGTAAACCGGCGGCGGCGTGGCCACGTAGGCGTCCAGCGGTTGCACCGGCGTGCGTTCCGACTGGTCCAGTGTGGGAGCGGGGGTGAATTCCACGTGAGCTTCCGGCTGGGCCTGCGGTTTCTGACAGGCAGTAAGCGACAATGCGACGGCCGCTCCCACGATCACAAGAGCTGAACGAATCACAGGGTCTCCTCCTTTGACTCTCCAGAGGCAAATCTACCGCGCATCAAACCCCAATCGGGCCGCATTGTAAAGTGCGCCGCGGGCGGCCAGAAACCCCGGTTGCGCAACTGTTCTCACGTGCCCTTACCCAACTCGCCCGACGCCCGCAGAGCCGCGACCGCCGCGCCGAGGGCCGGCGCGGCGCGCAACCGCGAGGCCCTCACCAGGTGCGGCGGCACTATGCGAAATTGCGGCGTGGCCATGAGACAGGCCGACATCAGATCCGCATCGCCGCACTCAATTAACCGCGCTGCAAGCGCTACCTCGAGCTTGCAGCGCAAGATGTCTCCAAAGACTGGATCGGCCCATATCTGTCCGAGGCGCTGACCGATGACGACGCGCTGCAAGACCGTCCCGCGGAATTCGTGTTCCGGATTGAGCTGCAGATAGTTTTCGCCGCGATGCGCCACTTGGGCACGTCCGTTCTTGATCGTCCACAGCCGTTCGAAAATCAGCTCGGCCAGTACCAGCCCGACAGTCGCCATCCACAGGCAAGCTCGCGGTTCTCCGGCCGCGGCAGCCCGCTCCGGATACGCCGCCGGCCCCGAATCGCCGACCAACGCGGCGTAGACCCGGTTCAGCGCGGCGGCCGAGATGAGTTGCTCGAACGTTGGTCCCAGGGCGCTGGGTATTTGCCAGGATTTGAGAATCCAGGACTTCGCCTGGTCGAACGGCACCAGCCGCCCGCCGAGCTTCAACGCGTCCGCGATGCCCGTGCCGCAGCCGAGGTAGTAGGCGTTCTGCACGTCGCGAAAGAGGCCGTCGACCGCGTATTCCTCGCCCAGGCCGCAGTAGTCCGCGTCGCTTCCGAGTTCGGCGATCGGGGCCGCCAATTCGAGGCCGGCGGCGGCGAGGCGCCGTTCTAGTTCATCCAGGTAGTCCGGAATGCGCGGGCCGTTGTTGATGACGCAGATGCCCCGCGCGTCGGCCGTCTTCAGCCCCGGCACGCCGATCCCAATCAGCGCCCGCCGGCTGCCGCATTGACGCGCAACGTCGCAGATGGCGTCGGCCGCGGCCTGGAGCCAAAGTTCGCCCTGCTGCCGCTCGACGGGCGAGATATCGCAGCGACCCGAGCGATGCTGCGCTATTTGTTCCGCCACCGGCAGGGGCGCGAAACCCGGATCACGTGCGTAAACACGCGAAGCCTTTTCGGGGCGCAGGACGAACGCACAGGGCCGGCTCAAATCATCACAACAGGCTACGGCGTGCGCTTTGACCTCGCTCGCGCCCCCGTCAACGCCGATTAACACCGGTGCGTTCTGGTCCATCGCTGGTAACCTGACAAGCGGAGCCATAGCGGGATGCTCGCGTCCGGCCTCTGTCAAGAATGCCATGCTACGACCGTGGCCGGACGGTGTACACCCAGGTCTCGCCGCCGCCGCGTGGCACGGTTTGGTGCCGGCAGGTATCATGCGGTACGGTTGGCGCGGTGGCCGGCTGAGGAACGCCTGGCCAGGTTGTTGTTCTGGAAGTGCATCATGCCGATTCAATTCCGCTGTAGCGGCTGTGGGCAGCCGATCGAAGTTGACGATGAGCACGCCGGGAAAATGGCGGCCTGTCCCTATT
>JAAYXS010000808.1 GCA_012515775.1 Phycisphaerae bacterium | reverse complement strand
GGCGTATATCGGCGTGTGCGGCAACCCGGTTGAGACGGTCAAGCTGACCTGCGTCAGCAACACTGACTTCGCGATCGGCGAATTCGGCATCAAGTGCGAAGACGTGCCGGGCGCCTGCTGCGAAACGCTCATCGGCGAGTGCGAGGATGACGTGATCTGGCAAGACTGCGTCGGTGCGGGTCTCCGCTTCGTGGGCGACACGCTCTGTGCGGCTTTGGATCCGCCGTGCACCCCGTGCGTGGACGTTGAGCTGATCGCTCCGGGCGTTTGGAGCGGCACCACGGTCGACGCAGGCGATCACTGCGCCCTGCGCGCCGGCCAGACATCACCGTGAAGGTGACCGTCCCGACCGACGGCAACTGGCGCTTTGACCTGTGCGCTTCCAGCCCCGGCTGGGATGCGTACATGTACATCGGCACCGAGTGCTGCCAAAGCACCTGGTACAACGATGACGGCTGCACGACTGCCAGCGTTTTGTCGATTCTCAACCTGACCGGCATTCCGGCCGGCGACTACTACGTCGACATTGAGCCGTTCAGTGTCACTGCTACTGGCCCCGTGACGCTAAGTGTCAGCGCGTATGAGCCTTCGGACCGCGGCGCGCCGGAACTGAAGGGAGTAGTCGCTCGTACCTGACGCCGTTGACGAGAGCATGCCCGCGCTTACAGCTTAACTACCGCACCCGTACGGGCGCCCTTGGCGGCGTGGGCATGGAACCCGTGCGGGCAGCCGTTTGATGGCGCGCGTTCGCGCCGGCCTTAAGTTTGCGCCCGGGGGGCGCGCGCACGGCGCGGCGGTATGTAGCCCTCGCCTTCCGGGCGGCCGAAGATCATTCGCCCGGCGGAGGTCTGCAGCACGCTGGTCACGGTCAAGGTCACTTCGGAGTTGATCTTGTCGCGCGAGCCTTCCGCCACCACCATGGTTCCGTCTTCCAGGTATCCGATCCCCTGCCCCACCTCTTCGCCGGGCTTGATGATTTTGACGGTCACGGTCTCGCCCGGCATGACGACCGGCTTCATGGCGTTCGCCAGGTCGTTGATGTTGATCACCTCGACCCCGCGAATCTGGGCAATCTTGTTCAAATTGAAGTCATTGGTGACGATGCGGCCGTCCATCTTCTTGCCCATCTCAACCAGCTTCTGATCGACGTCCGCGGCTTCTTCAACACTCGGCAGCCGGACATCGGAAATCTTGATCTCGACCTTGTCGTTGGTCTGAAGCTTGTTGAGCATGTCCAAGCCGCGGCGCCCGCGGTTGCGTTTGAGCTTGTCGGAGCTGTCGGCGATGGTCTGCAGTTCCTGCAGCACAAAACGCGGAATGATCAAAGGCGAATCAATAATTCGCGTATTGCAGATGTCGGCGATGCGCCCGTCGATAATCACCGACGTGTCGAGAATCAGCGGCCTGACGCCGCGCGATTGCTTGGCGAATTCGACATACGGAATGACGAACCGGATATCGTCCTTCGTTTGCAGGATGAAGCTGATGAAAAGGTAACAGCAGGCCAAACCGAGCGTCAGCTTAAGTCCCACAATCAGGCTGTGGGCCCCGGTATCTGACGGGGTGCTGTACACGTCCGGCGCATACGCCTGAATCACCAGGTCCATGACCAGCCCCAGGCCGTAAGCCACGACCATCCCGACCACCAGGCCCAGGAAAACGCCGGACAGCGCGGCCAACGATTTCCGCGGGATGAAAACATCGACCGCGATAATCGCCACCATGATGCAGATCGCCCCCACCATCAGGTAAACGTGCCATTGTCCCAGCCCCGCGGCCGCCCCAGGTTCGCCGCCAACCGAAAACGCTATGGCTGAAATGAGGACTATGAATAGAGCCCGCAAGACCCACAAAACCATTTTCTACTCCGCTGAATGAATCTGGAACATATGAAGCCAATCACTGTTGTCGCAGGTACGGGCGGCGGGCCGGATGAAACGATGAACTCCACCGCCCCGGACAACACAATCTTAAGCCGCCTGCCTCGTCCCTCAACTTTGCGCCGCGCTCAGCCTGGTGCTTACCAGGCGAGGCCGCCGCGCAGCGGCCGCTTGCGCTTCTTCTCGGGGCGAGGCAGCGTGGCCGTCGCCTCCTCCCCAGCGGCGGCGTTTTCGGGGCGCTCAGGTTCGGGGGCCGGCAGGGGCTTCATCGAGAGCGATACGCGGCGCTGGTCGGCATCCACGGACAGGACTCGCACCTGTACCACTTCACCGACCTCGACCGCGTCGGAAACCGCTCTGATCCGCTGGGCGCTGATTTGCGATATATGCACCAACCCCTCGATGCCTTCTTCAAGCTGCACGAACGCCCCAAAGTTGGTGATGCGCGTCACCAGCCCGCTGACGGTCGTGCCGGGTGGATAGCGCTCCACTATGCCCGTCCAGGGGTCGCTCGACAGGGCCTTCAGGCTCAGGCTCAACTTGCGGTTCTCCGCATCCAGCGACAGTACCGACGCGCGCACGTTGTCGCCCACCTTCACGATGTCTTTCGGGTTCCGCACGTGCTGCGACCAGCTCATCTCGCTGATCGGAATCAGGCCCTCTACGCCCGGCTCCAGTTCGACGAACGCCCCAAAGTTCATGAGCTTCAGCACGCGCCCCTCGACCGTCTGGCCCACGGCGTACTTGCTGGGGACCATCGTCCACGGGTCGGGGCTCAACTGCTTGACGCCCAGCGAAATGCGGTCCTTCACCAAATCGATCTTGAGAATCTTGACGTCGATCTCAGCGCCCACGTTCAGCACTTCGCGGGGGTGCCCAACGCGGCCCCAAGTCATGTCGCTGACGTGGAGCAATCCCTCCACGCCGCCTAAATCCACAAAGGCCCCGAAATCCAGCAACCGCACCACTTTGCCGCGCCGCACCTGCCCTTCAGCCAACTGAAACCGGAGCTGACGGGCGTCTTCCTCGCGCTGCCGCTCCAGGACGCGCCGCCGGCTGAGCACCAGGCCGCGCCCCTTGCGGTCCACCTCCGTCACCTCGCACTCCAGCCAGCGTCCGATGAAGCCCGTCATGTCGTCATGCCGCACCAGATCGACCTGGCTCATCGGCATGAAGCCGCGCGCGCCATGAACCCGGAGTTCCAAACCGCCGATGTTGCTGCCGGTGACCCGGGCCTTGACCACGTCCCCCACCCGGATGGACTCCATGTCGACTGCGAGCTTCGCCTCGCGCAACGACAGCCGCATCAACCCCGATTCCCTGTCGAAGCCCTGCGGCACCAGGTCGAGAATCTGATCGACGACCGGCGGCTGGTCCGGCTCAAACTCGTCCAACGCGACAAACCCCTCGCTCTTGCCGCCAATATCGACAAACACATCTGAACCGCGGATCGCCAGCACCCGCCCGCGGAGTTTGCCGCGCGCATCCACTTGCGGCTCGCTGACAGGCGCATCGGCCATGCGGGCCAAGTCCTCAGAAGATACCTCGCCGAGTTCCTGATCCAGGTGCCGGCTCAGATCGGCGTCGTTAATTGAAAGCGGATCGACGGACACGATGCAAACCTCATAGGGCTTCAAAAATATATCGCGCGACGTTTCATGTTAACCGTTCATTCACGAAACACAAGCGCATCCGACCGCCTAACCGGCCTGCGACCGAGTCAGCGAACAAGTCTCTTGCCTGATCTCGGCGGCATCCCGCCGCGCCGGCACTGGGCGTCAGATAATTTCGCTCCGCACCGTCCGCACGTTTGCTCTGGCCACGCTTTATCGGGCACCGGGAGCGCCGCATCAGCGCCGGCTCGCAGCCGGCAGCGCGCGGGCCTGCGCGAGCCCAAGTCCGCCGGGCCGGCGCATGCTCGGCGCTATTTGCCGCCACGGCGTGTAAGCGGTCGGTGACACGTAGCGCACCCACCGCACATGCCCCCCCCTGCTGCGGTTCGCGCAAATCCCCAAGCGCCGCTGGAATTCGCTTGTACCACCGCCGGGACTTCCGGCGGTCAGGAGCCGGTCCGGCACGCGTTTACCGCGTCGATTCGCCGGCCCGGCTGGGGCTTGCGGCCGGCGTGGCGGCGCGCACGCAAGGCGCGGGACGCGAACGGAAAAAAGCCGGCTCCGCAAATAGGTCTGAAAAATAAGTCCGGGCGGCGGACCCTCTGATCCACCGCCCGGCTCCGTGCGTCAGGGCTTGCGGCACTGGCTATGGAATAAGGACCGAGTCCGTATTCACCCAAGGCCCCATTTTGTTTTCGGGGTACTTACCTAACAGAGAACCTTCGACGGTCCAGTTAATAGTCCGCGTGTAGATGTTATCTTTGTTCAGACCGACACTCGGCGACTTAGCGTATTCCGCATGCCCATCAGCGATTAGCACGCTCTGCCCTTCGCCGCCATGGTTCCGGCTGTTATAAGGCCTCCAGGTTTCCGGCCCGAGTTGCAGCAGGAATTCCTCGTCGTCTTGTTCAAATACAATGTCGCTCTCGGTCGTTTCGCCGCCCGAGCCGGCGTGGTCGCCCAGCTTGCGCGTCTCAGGAGTGTACGAGAAGCTGTCCAGGTTCCCCTGGCTCTCGCCGCCCGTCACAAAGGCCGGTCCCTTGTCGGCGGCCAGCGGCTGGCGCGGATCCATGCCGCTGCGCGGCTTGCCATGCATTCCGAACGGCATCTGATAAGCGTAGCTCAGGTTGGGATAACCACGGAAGTCGAAGCGGTTGATGCCTGGCTGGGCCGCCACCGTGTCCTGGCCTCCCTCCCCGCCAGCAGCGGGGATGTTGCGCATGACGTCCTCATTCTCTCCGGAGCTGGCGCAGATGAACAACTTGGGGGTGCACTGGCCGCCGATGATCGTCAAGAACAACGACCGGCTGATTGGCACGGTAGTGTTGATCGGCCCTTCATTGCCGTCGGACGTGGTCCGCAGGCTGTGATTGGCCCCAATGCCCGGTGAATTCTCAGCGGCGCCCTCGGTAAATTCAACCACGTGTTCGCCCCGCGTGGCCTCGCTGTAACTCATGGTTTCTGCGAAGAACGACATCGGGTACCACTCGTTGTTGTCGTTCGAGTAGATGACGCACCCGCTCCCGATGCCCCGCAGGTTCGCCAGACACACTGAACGCTTCGTGAGCTCGCGCGCCCGCGCGAGACTGGGCAGCAGAATGGAGATCAGCAGTGCGATGATCGCCACCACTACCAGCAGCTCAATTAATGTAAACCCTTTCCTTTTCACCGTTCAAACCTCCTGCAATCAGACCCGTAATTTTCCTTCGCGATCGGCTCGCCGCGCGAGCCCGGCTTTTGAATCAATGACTGCATTCCAACTGCCATGCGGATACCAACCGCGTTGGCAGGCGTACACCAGGGCTTCGTGCCTGGGCCGGTCGCCGCGCTTCTCACCCGGCCACACGCGGGCCGAATGGGTGCTTGTCCTACGGGAGCGGACAGCGCGCGGGTTACACACTACATTCCAAGACCAGGGAGCAAAAGCAACGAGCCAAGCGGGCGCATAATTTCAGCGCCGACAGCTCGTGCGGGAATGGCGGGAACAAACTGCTGATGAGAACCGAAAAAGGGTCGGAATAATCGGATAGATCTTTATTGTATGTATGATACCAAACTTATTGACAACCCAGTTTCGATCCCGTCACGCACTCCTTGTCGTTCTGTGTTCTAGTTCTCCATCTATAAGTTAACTGCGCCGGGCC
>JAAYXS010000140.1 GCA_012515775.1 Phycisphaerae bacterium | reverse complement strand
TGCAATATCAGAACCGGCGGGCCGACTACATCAAAGCCTTTGCGGAGGTCATAGATTGGGGCGGAGTGCAGGCGCGCCTGCAACGGGCTTTGAAGAACTCGTGAGTTGAACTGACATGTACGAAACTACCGCCACCGGCACGGCCGCGGTGCAGGACAAGATCCACGATCCATACAAGCCATCGTCGTGGCCGGTACTGGTGCTGGCGATGGCGCTGGTCATCGTTCCGCTGATCGCGCTGTCGCAATTCATCGCGTACTGGCGCACCGATGTAGTTGACGACCAGATGTTCGGGTACTTTGGGTGGCGCATCGCGCACGGTGCGACGGTCTACCTGGACGTGTGGGACAATAAGCCGCCGGGGATTTATTGGATTAACGCGCTGGGCATGTTGCTGGGGCGAGACAGCTACCTGGGCGTGATCGGCATGTGCTCGGTGGCCTTGCTGGTCAGCTTCGCCTGCTTCTTTGGAATCTGCGCCTCACTCTTTTATCGCGGCGCGGCGGCGTTCTCCACGGCCCTGCTGGGCTTCTACCTGACGCATGGGTACTTCACAGGGGGGACGAACCGCACCGAGACCTTTCTCGTGGCGTGCGAGCTGGCGGCGGTGCTGTTGTATATACGCGGCTTCGCGCGGGATCGCGGGTGGAAATGGCTGCTAGCAGGCGTGCTGTGCGGCTGCGCTTTTCTGTTCAAGCAAACCGGTCTGGCGGCCTGCGCGGCCATGATGATGCACCTGACGCTGTTGGTCATCACGCGTGACATAACGTGGCGCCAGTGGCTGCGGCGCGGGCTGCTGGTGGGCGGTGGCGTGGGGCTGACGCTGGCGGCCGCAGCGGGCTACCTGGCCTGGCAGGGGGCCTTGGGCGAGGCGTTGTTTGCGACATTCGGCTTTAATCGCACGTACTTCGAGGCGGGCGCGAGCGGTTTCCCGTACAAGTACCTCACGTACTACCTGTTGAAGAATCACTTATTCCCCATTCTGCTGCTGCCGATGCTGATGGCGATTGCGGCCTGCATCCACGCGGTGCTGTGGCGGCTGCGGCCGTACTATCGCCCGCGCGAGATTGAGGAGTCGTTGACGGCGCTG
Source organism: Phycisphaerae bacterium (assembly GCA_012515775.1). Lineage (GTDB taxonomy): Bacteria > Planctomycetota > Phycisphaerae > UBA1845 > Fen-1342 > JAAYXS01. Next base: position 2,775 of record JAAYXS010000140.1, on the reverse strand, counting down.
CGGCCGGCTTGCCCGCGTTACATGGTGCTGTTCGTGTTGTGGTTTCTGTGGTCGGTGTGGGGGGCGCTGCTCAGTCCGCACGCATTTCGGCACTACCTGGTGCCGACGATTCCGCCGCTTATGCTGATTGCCTCGTATCTGATCAACATGCTGCAGGCGGAGATGCGGCTGCTGGTGGTGATGCAGCGACGGGCCTGGGCGACGGCGGCGGTGGTGATCATCGCGTACTTTGGCTTTGACGCGCTCGAGCGGCAATTCGAACAGTTTTCGATGGTGTGGGTGCCGCGATTCCTTCAGCACAAGCCGGCAGAATGGGAAGTGCTGGGTGAGGCGGTGAAGTCGGTGACGGGGCCGGAGGACAAGATACAGTGCCTGGGTTACTACCCCGGCGTGTATCTGTGGGCGCGGCGGACAAACGCGGTACGGTTTACGACGACCGAGAAGGTTGGCCAGGTGCGCCATCACGCCAACTTTGTGCTGGAGGAGCTGCAAGAGAGGCTGCCGGCGGATCCGCCTGCGGTGATCGTCATCTCGGTGGGCGACTATTGGAAAGTGCACGGACCGGCTAAGCCGGACGACCCTGCGCCGACCATGCTCCTGGGCCCATGGATAGACGAGAATTACGAGCGTCTGGCGGATGTACCGGGGCCAAACACATACGTTTTCAAGCGCAAAGACCTGGTGCAGCCTTCGGACCGCGAGCTGCAGAAGAAAGTGTGGCAGATGACCGAGCGAGGCATCGCGGCAGCTTTTGACGCGCCCATGCCGGCGCGGAGGATTGCGGGCGCTTAGATCCTTAGCGGCATTAAAGCGCGGGCGGGCTTTGGCGGGCCTCGCGGCCGGGCACAACCGCCTAGGGCGAGGCTTGGCGGCAGGGTATCCGTGTTGAGCGCGATGGGTTGACAGACCTCGGACGGGTCGGCAGACTATCCGGTGCGTTTAACCGAAAACCGCCCAGCACGCTGGGCCGGCGCCCCGGTGCAGGAGTTGTCCCCCGAATTTAACGCCCCGTTCGCGTTTTTTTTCGCGGCCGTGCGTATTATTCAGGGCAGGGCGGGTCGGGAATTCCATGGAATCATCCAAGCCGATTATTGGTTTAACCGGTGGAATCGGGGCGGGTAAATCCACGGTGGCCGCCGAATTTGGACGGCAGGGGTGCTTGGTAATCGACTCAGACAGCTTGAACCGCGAGGTGTTGCGGCGGCCGGAGGTGCTGGCGCGCTTGCGGCAGTGGTGGGGTCCGGAGGTAGTGGATGAGAAGGGCTTGCCGAACGCTGCCCGGATTGCGGAGATTGTTTTTGCCGACCCTGCTTCGCGGAAGCGTCTGGAAGAGCTGACGCACCCCTTGATCGCCCAGGTACGAGCGGATATGATTAGGGCGGTTAGAGAAGACCAAGCGGTCAAAGCCGTCATCCTTGACTCCCCGCTTCTGATCGAAAGCAACCTCGATCGTCTATGTCACGCGATTATTTTCGTTGAGGCGAGCGAGGCGCAGCGGTTGCATCGGGTGAGTGCGTCCCGCAAGTGGACGGAAGAGCAGATGCGGGGACGGGAAAAATGGCAGACAGCTTTGGAGGTAAAGCGGGCGCGAGCGGATTTCATCATTGACAATGATGGCCCCCCGGACCGGTTGCGACCGCAGGTAAGTGTCATCCTTGAGGAAATCACCTCCCGCTTTAAGGGAGGGCCGTTGAGTTCGGCCAGCCGGGGCTGACAGAATCGGCAACATGTCCCGGACGAGAGTCGCCGGGGTCCATATCTGGAGTCTATTAAAATGGCAAAGGCAACCACACGCACTCGTACAAAGAAGAAGCTACAGGATGTCATCGAGGCCATGCCGGAGGAGGTCGAGGCCCCTGTAGCCGCGACCCCCGAGCCGGCCGAGCCGGTCGCCGAGGAGCGTCCGCCCGAAAAGCCCGCCGCTTACGAACCTCCGATCGAGGACATGGAGGACGACGGGCCGCAGCCGCTTACCAACACCCGTGAGAAGGTCAAACAGCCGCATCACCGGCCGGCCGAGGACGACCGCCAGCATAAGCGGCGGCGGCGCGACGAGAACAGCACGGCGATTGACCGCGAAACGCATGAGAAATACGAGCGCGTCAAGCGCGGCGAGTTGCATATTACGGATCTGCAGAAGATGACGGTGGCCGAGCTGCACGAGGTCGCCAAGACTGAGGGCATTGAGGATTTCGTCGGCCTGCCCAAGCAGGACCTGATCTTCCAGATTCTCAAGCGGCGGATCGCGCAGAACGGCCTTTTGTACGGCGAGGGCGTGCTGGAGATTCTGCCGGACGGATTCGGCTTCCTGCGCAGCCCGGAATACAACTACCTGCCTTGCCCGGACGACATCTATGTGAGCCCCTCGCAGATTCGCCGCTTCGGCCTGCGGAACGGGCACATCGTCGCGGGGCAGATTCGCCCGCCAAAGGAGTCGGAGCGCTACTTCGCGCTGCTGCGCGTCGAGGCGATCAACTTCGAGTCGCCCGAGGCGGTGACTGAAAAGACGAACTTCGAAGACCTGACGCCGCTGCACCCGGACGAGCGCCTGTTCCTCGAGACCACCAAGACCGAGTTGAACATGCGGATCGTGGACCTGGTGACGCCGATCGGCAAAGGTCAGCGCATGCTGATCGTGGCCCCACCGCGCACCGGCAAGACCGTCCTGCTGCAAAAGATGGCCAACGCCATTTCCACGAACCACCCGGACGCCATCGTCATCATCCTGCTGATCGACGAGCGGCCCGAGGAAGTGACCGAGATGGAGCGCGCCAC
>JAAYXS010000139.1 GCA_012515775.1 Phycisphaerae bacterium | reverse complement strand
CGCTCGCCAGGCCGCTGATCATCTGCTTGAACAAGGTGACGCCCGATTCCCTCGACGCCGTGCTGCGATCATTGCGCGAGCGTCTGGCCGAGCATGGCCAGCGCTGGGGCGAGGTGCCGGTATTCCCACTTGAGTACCGGCCGGAACTGGCGGCCGTCGCGGACCCGAACGCCGCCCCCCGCAGCCGGGAATTGATAGCACCTCTGGCGGTCGAACTGCACCAGACGCTGACCCGCGCGCCCAAGCGTTCGCTCGCCGGCGTGCGTGCGCTGGTCGAAGAACATTGGCCGGCGTGGACCGCGCCTATCCGGGCTGAGCATGCCGCGCTGGCGGAGTGGAACCACCTGGTGCAAGCCGGTTTGCAGCAGTTCTTGGAACGCTATCAGCAGGACTACCTGGATCACCCGCAGCGCTACGACAGCTTCCGCCGCGCGGCGCTGGAACTGTTGCACCTGCTCGAAATACCCAAGGTCAGCAAGTGGATCGCGGCGGCCCGGCAGACGGTGACCTGGCCCATTCGCCAGCTATGGGGCGCGGGCCGCGAATTGCTGCGCTCCAGCCCCGGACCGCAGCACGAGTTGGGGCCCGAAACAACCGTGCTGATCGATTCACTGGACAACATGCTCATGTGGCTGGAGCGCGAGCTGGCACGCCGCAGTCCGAGCGACGCACCCGGAGCTGCGGTGTGGCGGGCCATCGCCGCACGCCTGCAGACCGACGAGCGCCGCCTGCGAGATGTATTCGAAACGGCCCTCCTGGCCCACCATGAAGAAGTCAAGAACGAAGTCCAGACCGCTGCCGGCCAGTTGTACGAGGAGCTCCGCAAGCACCCGGCCCGCCTGGCCGCCCTGCGAACCGGACGCGCCGCAATCGACGCGGCCGCCGTGGCCCTGGCGCTGAAGACCGGCGGGCTTACGCCGGTGGACGCCGTTTTCGCCCCGGCCAGCTTTGCCGTCAGCAGTCTGCTGATGGAGGGCATCGCGGGCTTGCAGATGGGTTCAGTAGCCCGAGATCTCAAAAAGCGCCAGCTCAAGGCCGTGCAGTCGAAGCTCGTTCAGAACGTGCTCGGCGCCGAACTGTACGCCCTGGCCGGAAATCTCCAGGCCAAGGGGCTGCTGGGCATTCCGCCGCAACGGCTGGAGGAGGCCGGCCGCGCTTTGCACGCGTGGACGGCGGGAGGAAAGCCGTGATCGAGGATTTCGCAGAACTCGTGCGCCGCTCGCGTGAGTGGTTTGAACGGGCTGCGGCCGCGGGCTGGTTCGCCGCGGGCGACCGCCGGCGCTTCGAGGCGGTCGAGCGCGCCACGCCGGCCGACTTGTTTGAAAGTGAGCCGGCCCGGCCGCTGGTGGTGGCCTTGTTTGGCGGAACGGGCGTGGGCAAGAGCAGTCTGCTGAATCGCATCGCGGGTGCCCCCATCGCGGTCGTCGGCGCCGAGCGGCCGACTTCGCGCGAAACAACGCTGTATGTACACGAGGCGGTCAAGCTGGCCAATCTGCCGCCGGAGTTGCCGCTCAACCGCGTGCAGATCCGCCGCCACAGGTCCGCCGCCCAGCACGACGTGCTCTGGATCGACGCCCCCGACATCGACAGCGTTGAGGAGGAAAACCGGCAAACCGCGCTAGCCTGGCTGCCGCACGTGGACCTGCTGCTGTACGTCGTCAGTCCCGAGCGCTATCGCGACGACGTCGGCTGGCGCGTGCTGCATGAGCGCGGGCAGAAGCACGGCTGGATGTTTGTAATGAACCGCTGGGACGAGGGCGACCCGCGGCAACGCGATGACTTCCGCCGCATGCTGCGCGGCGCCGGCTTCGAGGAGCCGCTGCTGCTGTGTACTTCGTGCCGCACGCCGCCCGCCCGCCTGCCGGCGCCCGACGAATTCAACCAGGTCCAGGCCACCATTCGCCAGTTGCTGGAGGCACACGCGGTGCGCGAGTTGGCCCGGCTGGGCGTACGGGCGCGAGTGCTCGAACTGCAGGCTGCGCTGGCCGAGCTGTCGCGGCCATTCGGCGATGATGCGCAGTGGGCGGCTTTGAGCAGCGCGCTGCGCCGCGAATGGGAGGCAACACGCGAGAGACTCGTCGCAGGCATGAGCTGGGGCCTGCAGACGGCCGCCGCGCGTTTTGCGGTGCGCGAAGGCGGCTTGCTGAAACGCGTCGGGCGCGAGGTCGCGGAATTGCGAGGCGGGTCCGAGCGAAAAGCCAGGAATGCAGTCGGGCAAAGCACTGCATTGCAAAGCTCCGCTATGTCGGATGCCGAACGGCCGCCGGACCTATCCGACCTGGCGGGCCTGACGGCCTCATTGTGGGATGAATGGAGCCAGGCGAAACTGACTGCCGCACTGGACGCAGTCGAAGTCGCGACTACGCGTGCCGGCATTACCACTGCCCCGGTTCGCCGCCAGCTAGACCCGGTCGCAGAGCGCGCCGCACAAGTCATACATGATCGAATGCAGGACGAAGTGCGCGTGAAACTGTTGAAGCCGCACGGACTGGCCGCACGCGCCGCCCGCCGCATTACGGGTTTTCTGACGGCCGCTTTGCCGCTCGCCGCTTTGGCTGCCGTGGCGTATCGCGTCGTGGTCGGCTATTTCCCGCGCGCCGGCCAGCCGCAATACCTGGGCGTTGAGTTCGCCATTCATAGTGCATTGCTGGTTCTGCTCGCCTGGCTGGTGCCATTCCTGCTCGACCGCCTGCTGCGCCCGTCGTTGGAAACCGCTGTTCTGGCCGCGCTGCGCCGGGGATTTGACGACGGTCTGGCGATTGTCGGCGACGGCCTCGCACGCGCCTTGTCGCGGGCCGGCAGCGAGGCCCGCCAATTCCGCGACGAGGGGCAGGCGCTAATTCAGCAGGCGAAAACGCTCACCGCAGCGCCGCCCGCCGCGTGCGAACCAGTATTGCAAAAGATAATCGCGCGCACATAACCCCCAGCCACCGCCGAAAGGCAATCGCGCACGTAACCCCCGCGCCCTCGCCGCCAAAAGCCAATCGCGCGCACATAGTCCCCGTATTGCCAAAACCTGTAGCAGAGCCGGCTCGTGTCGAGCTGGAATCAGAACAGTGGGCGTCGAACTGGAGTCAAGCCAGTTAGTGGCGAGCCGGAATGCGCGGCTCCAGACCCGAGGTAGTCAACGGCGTTGGGGTGCATGCCTGGCCGCCCAAGCCGAGCACGACGATTGGAAGAGATGGCGCATTATCGGTTGCATATCCGATAGAATCGTGGTATTGTAAAGTAGCCAGTCGTACAGTGGTACAGTCGTACAGT
>JAAYXS010000138.1 GCA_012515775.1 Phycisphaerae bacterium | reverse complement strand
TGGCATGGGCCGGCGATTCGCTCTACTTGATCGGTAAAGAAGCCGGGGACGGTGTGCTCCTGCAAGCGCAGGTGTCGCCGTAGCCCGGAAATCTGCGGCTCGTTCGGTGAAAGAGGAAGATTACGGCTTCGGTTTCGGGGCCGTTTTCTTCGCGCCGTCGCCCCGTTTGGGCGCTGCAGTGGCCGGCTTGGCGCCGTTATCCGGCAGCTTCAGCTCGGTGCCCTCGAGCAGAACGTCCGGGTTCTTGATCTTGTCCTTGTTCAACTCATAGATTTGGCGCCAGCGCGAGCCGTCGCCCAGGACATTCCGCGCGATAGTCGTCAGAGTATCGCCGGGAGCCACCACATAGGTTCTCGTGGCCTTGGCATCGGGCTTGCGGGCGGCAGCCGCTTCAACAGCCGGCTTCTCAGTCATAGCCGGCGGTTTGGCAACTTCGACGAGGCCTGGCTTGCTCGCTCCGCCCGTTGCTGGTTTCGTGCCGGTGACTTCTTCTTTTGACGGGATAATTAGCACCTGGCCAACCAGCAGGTGGTTCGGGTCGATCCCCGGATTTGCGTCGCGGATCTTAGTCCAGTACTTGCCGTCGCCGTATTGCTGCCGCGCGATGTATGTCAGCGTATCCGACTCTTGGACGGTGTAGCGCATCGGCTCGGGCTTCGGCTTGGCGGCATCGCGGATGCGCGCCGCCGGCTCCTCCCGCATACTGTCCGGCGAGCGCGGCGGCACGGCGACTCCCGGAGTCGCGGGCGGCGTGGCCGCGGGTTCCGGCTGGGTCACCGGGCTCAACGAGGTGCTCGGATCGGGCGTAAGCGGCACGGCGCGCGGCAACGGACCGACGCGCAGCGGCTGCCCGGGCTGCGGCTCGAGGGTGGCCACCGGTTGAGAAGCGCTCGCACGCTCCGGTCCCGAGGTCATGAAGCCACCGGCCTCCGCCTCAGGCCATCGGACCGGCTGGGACGCGGGGGTCTCGGGTGGCAGTTCTCCGGCCGGGGGGCGCGCCGCCACAATGGGCGGCTCGGCCGGCGGCGTCACCACGGTTCGCTGATCGGAGGCCACCGGCGGCAGCAACGTCCGTTGGGGGCTGGTGGTTGCCACCGGGGGCTGACCTTTCGTCGCAAGGCGTTCAGTCGGGCGAGGCGTGGACGGCGGCGCCGGCCGCGTCAGCCGCGGTTTATCGCTGGTCTTGGTTGCAGACGGGCGGGGCGAACTTCTTTGAGCATCGGAAGCCGCCGTTGCGTCCGACTTACTCTCGGGCTGCCCGGCAGGAACGTTCCAAGGAATGCTGGCGGTCTGCCCGTTATCGCTGCCCTTGTTGAACAAGAAAATCAGCGCCGCGATGATCACAAATACCCCGGCGACCAATCCGACTTTCACTTCCGTGCGCATCCGACTGTCCCTGTAAAAATGGCGGTCCGACCGCGTCGCTCGCCACGGCCGGACCGCATTATACCTTCGGCCTATGCAACGTATAGCACGGCCGGAGCTTAACTTACGCCGGAAGCGGCGCCCGTTCAGTTGCCGGCTTTGGCCGCGCTTCCGTCCGCACGCCCAGCATCAGCAGCGGGGCGGCGATAGCAATGGACGAATAGGAACCCGCGAGCGTACCGACCAACAGGCAGTAATTGAAGCCGCGGATGCTGCTTCCGCCGAAGATGTACATCACGAGCACGACCATCCAGACGGTGATCGAGGTCAAGATGGTGCGCGACAACGTCTGGTTGATGGCGTCGTTAATGACCTGCGGCGTGATACGTCCGAGCCGCCCACGCATTTCGCGGATGCGATCGAATACCACGATGGTGTCGTTCACGGAATAGCCGATGATCGTGAGCAGCGCCGCCACCGTCGTCATGTTGATTTTGAAGTCTTCAATCAGCAGCGAGCGGCCAATGCTGGACAGGAACCCGGCCAGCCCCGCGGGGACTACTGCAGGCGGGTTAATGATCCACCCCGCCACGCCCAGGGCCGCCACGGCAATCAGCACGTCGTGCACCAACGCCACCACGGCCGCCACGCCGAAGCGCACCTGCCCGAACCGGAACCACAGGAAAGCGATCATCATGCACCACGAGAGCACCACGGCCAGAATGGCCTGAGTGCTGGCGCGT
>JAAYXS010000011.1 GCA_012515775.1 Phycisphaerae bacterium | reverse complement strand
GTGATTTCCGCGCCGATGAGCAGGTGAAGCTGGCGCTCTTTGGCGGCCGTGTGGGCCCGCACGATGCCGGCCAGCGATTCGTGATCGGTTATGGCGAGCGCGGCATAGCCGGCCGCCGCGGCCTGTTCGACCAATTCCTCGGGACGCGAGGCGCCGCGCAGAAAGGAGAAGTTCGACAGGCAGTGCAGCTCGGCGTAGGCCGGTTCCGCCGCGGATGCGCCGTTGGCGCTCACGCAAGTCTGAGGCCGGGCTATCGAAACCTGACGAGCCATTTACGTTGGCCGGCCCCCAAAACCGCCGCTCGCCGCGATACGGAGACGCCGAGCCACCTTGATGATAACACCCTAACAGCAGCCAAACAAGCGGCCTTTACTCAAGCAATCGCACGCGCGTGCCAGGGTGATAAAGTGATAAAGTGATAGGGTGATTAAGGGGACCCGCGGATCGTCCCTTATCACCCTATCACTTTATCACCTTATCACTCATGGCGTGCTTGCGGCGGGGAGGTTGAAATGGTATACGGCGAGGACTTCCGCGATTTGACGGGAAAATTTGGAGGAGCTGATGGCGCAAGGGCGAGTTCTGGTCACGCGGCGAATACCGCCGCCCGCGGCCGAGATGCTGAGCGGGGCGGGGCTCACGATGGACTTGATTGACAGCGACGACCCCGCGAGCCGAAGCGAGCTCTTGCGGCGACTGGCCGGCGCGGATGCGTTGATCGCCACGCTCACCGATCGGATCGATGCCGAGGCGTTAAACGCGGCGGGCGGGTCGCTGAAAGTAGTCGCGAACTTCGCGGTCGGCTACGACAACGTAGACGTGCCCGAATGCACGCGCCGCGGCGTACGTGTGACAAACACGCCCGGCGTACTGACGGACGCGACCGCCGACCTGGCCTGGGCGCTGATCCTGGCCGCGGCCCGGCACGTGGCGGCCGGCGATGCCCTGGTGCGCCACGGCGATTGGAAAGGCTGGGCTCCGCTGCAGTTGCTAGGTTTGCAGCTCTCGGGCGCCACGCTGGGCATTCTGGGTGCCGGGCGAATCGGCAGCGCCGTGGCGCGGCGCTCGGTCGGGTTCGGCATGAAAGTGATCTACACCGACCAGAGGGCGAATCCAGAGCTGGAACGCGAACTGGAGGCACGGCGGGTCGACTTTAATACGCTGCTTGCCGAAGCGGATGTATTGTCGGTACACATTCCCCTGTCGGCCGAGAGCCGGCACCTGATCGGCGCATCGCAACTGGCGCGAATGAAGCCGACCGCAGTTCTGGTGAACACGGCCCGCGGGCCGATCATCGATGAGGTGGCGCTGATCGACGCGCTGCGCAGCGGCCGCATTGCGGCGGCCGGACTCGATGTATACGAGAATGAGCCGCGGCTGATGCCCGGATTGGGCGAGCTGTCCAACGTTGTCCTGCTTCCGCATTTGGGCAGTGCGACCACTACAACACGGCAGCGAATGTCACAAATGGCGGCCGAGAATGCGATCGCGGTATTGAGCGGGCGCGAGCCGCCGAATCCGGTAAACTAAAGCCGCAGTGAAAAGCGGGTCTGCCGACCCGGCCTTTAGTGAAAAGTTGAATCCGCGGACGTGGTCTACGGTCGTCTGCGGAGCCGGCCTACGGTGCGGCTTTGAAAGGGCACATTCATTACGAGGCGGCGTTCGAGGACTATTTGCAGGCACAGCAGATTCCCTACGTCGCCGTGGATGAAGCCAAGAAAGCCACATTTCGCGATGCGAAGCTCAAGAGTTTTGACTTCATCGTGTACTCGCGCGGCGACCATAACTGGCTGGTTGATATCAAGGGCCGCCGCTGGGTGCGCCGCCGCCCCGGCAGCAGGCCGGCCTGGGAAAACTGGGTGACGCAGGCGGACCTGGAAGGCCTGCGGCAATGGCAGGAAGTATTCGGGCCGGGCTTCGGCGGATTGCTGGTATTCGCATATTGGCTGGAGCCGGGCAGCGAACCGCCGCCGGAAGTGGTGCACACATTTCGCGCGCAGCGCTACGTCTTCGCCGGCGTGCCGCTGGAGAATTACGAAAAACACGCGCGCTTGCGTTCGCCGAAATGGGGAACGGTGAGCGTGCCGAGACGCGCGTTTGCTCAGTTCGTACGCCCAATCCGCGACTGGCTGTAGAGCATGCCCGGCAACGGGGCGCCGTGCCCGAGCAAAGCGTGTCATGCCAAAGGTTGGGTGCCATGCC
>JAAYXS010000137.1 GCA_012515775.1 Phycisphaerae bacterium | reverse complement strand
GGCCGGCGCAGACGCTTGTGGTGCGCGCGGAGGACATCCCCAACGATCTCACTCAGCCGCGCGGCAAGCAGGACTGGCAACTGAACGCGCACTCCATCTGGTACCCGCGCACTACTGGAATCTGGCAGACCGTCTGGCTGGAAATCGTCCCCGAAACGTCCATCGGGTTTTTGCGCTGGACGCCCTCGCTCCAGCACTGGGCCCTGAGCGTCGAAGTTCGCCTGGCGGGCGTGCCGCGCGACGATCTGCGCGTACGCATCGAGTTAGAGGCCGACGGCAAGCTGCTAAGCCGCGACACGTACGCCGTCATCTCCGGTGAAGTGCACCGCGGAATCGTGCTGTCCGATCCGGGCATTGACGACTACCGCAACGAGCTGCTGTGGAGCCCGTCCCATCCGACGCTGATTGAGGCGCGCCTCGAACTGATCGACGGGCGCGGCGAAATCGTCGATGACGTTTACAGCTACACCGCCTTACGCTCGATCGGCGTGCAGGGTAACCGCTTCGTGCTGAATGGCCGGCCGCTGCTCTTGCGCATGGTGCTGGACCAGGGCTACTGGCCGGATACGGGTCTGACGCCCCCCGACGATGACGCCGTGCGGCGCGATGTCGAGCTCATCAAGGCGATGGGCTTCAACGGCGCGCGGTGCCACCAACGCGTGGCCGATCCGCGCTACCTGTATTGGGCCGACCGGCTGGGGCTGTTGGTGTGGGGCGAGATGCCCAGCGCCTATCGTTTCAGCAAGCGCTCGATCATGCGCGTCACCCGCGAATGGACCGAAGTCGTCGAACGCGACGTAAGTCACCCGTGCATCGTGGCCTGGGTGCCGCTGAATGAATCCTGGGGCGTGCCCGACCTGCCCGACACGCCCGCCCAGCGGCATTACGTGCAGGCGCTGTATCACCTTACAAAAACCATCGACCCCACCCGGCCCGTCATCGGCAATGACGGCTGGGAAAGCGTGGCGACCGACATCATTGGCATCCACGACTACGACAGCAAGCCGCGCCGCATGGTCGAGCGCTACGGCGGCCCCGATTTCTCGATCGCACGTCTGGCGGAGCAGGAGCGCCCGCAGGGCCGCATCCTGGTGCTCGAACCCGAATCGCATTTGAAAAAACCGCTGATGCTGACCGAGTTTGGGGGCATCGCGCTTTCCAACAGTGGCGATGCAAAAAGCTGGGGTTATTCCGAGGCGCGCGACGCCGACGAACTTGCCGATCGCTACGCCATGCTGCTGGCGGCCGTCCGCTCTCTGCACCTGATCGCCGGGTTCTGCTACACCCAGTTCGCCGACACTTATCAGGAGGCCAACGGCCTGCTGTACGCCGACCGCACCCCGAAGTTTCCCATCGAGGAAATCGCCTTGATCACGGCCGGCGAAATTCCGGACGCGACCGGCGGCGAGACCAAATGGCGCGAACGGTTGATGCAAGCGCAGGCCAAGCTCAGCGAGGAAGACCAGCGCATCGGTTAAGCTGCATACTCTGACAGGGGGCGCCGGCGTAAACGCAGCATGTACAGTCACAATGCTGCGTTTACGTCGATTTCATTTGTTTTCGAGTCACCCGGAAATATAGTTAAAGCGAGTCCGCGCGGATCGCCTGCAATCCGACCTTGCCGGGCCAAAACTTGAGCATATGCCGCGCGCAGCCCCGCAATGCGCGCGCAGGAGAACTTCATGCGATGGAATCACCCGCTCATCGTCTTCTCTCACTTGCGCTGGGACTGGGTTTACCAGCGGCCGCAACATCTGCTGTCGCGGCTGGCCGCGCGACAGCGGGTACTCTATGTCGAAGAACCAATGCATGATTCCGGTGCTTATCGACCGTACTGGCATTTTCACCGTCCAGTTAGGAACGTTTTAGTTTGTCAGCCGCATATCCCGACGCCGCACGCTGGATTCGATACGCCGGAACTCGTGACACTCTTGCTCGAGCTTGTCCAACGCGAGGACGTGCCCGACCACCTTGCCTGGATGTATACGCCGATGGCCTTGCCATTGGCGCGGCGCTTGAAACCGCAAGCCGTCATCTATGACTGCATGGACGAGCTATCCGCTTTCCACAATGCCCCTCCGGAGCTGGCACAGCGCGAAAACGAACTGTTCGCCTGGGCCGACGTGGTCTTTACCGGCGGCCCCAGTCTCTATGAAGCCAAGCGCAGCCGCCATCCAAATGTGCACTGTTTCCCAAGCAGTGTGGATGTGAAACACTTCGGCCAGGCGCGCGGAAGCATGGTCGAACCCCCCGATCAGGCCAAGCTGCCGCGCCCCCGGCTGGGGTTCTTCGGCGTCATTGATGAACGGCTGGATCGCGACATCGTCGGGGCGCTGGCCGCGGCTCATCCGGACTGGCAGATCATTCTGCTTGGTCCCGTTACCAAGATCGATCCTGCCACGCTGCCGCGGCATCCGAACCTGCACTACCTCGGACAACGTCCCTACGAAGATATGCCCGCATATTTGCACGGCTGGGATGTATGTCTGTTGCCCTTCGCACGCAACCAGGCCACGCGCTACATCAGTCCCACCAAGACCCTCGAATATATGGCCGCCGAAAAGCCTATCGTCAGCACGCCGATACGCGACGTGGCCGAGCCCTACGGCGAGTTGGTGTACCTGGGCGACACCGCCGAGGCCTTTGTGGCCGCCTGCGAAGCGGCACTCGCCGCGCCGCCCCAGGAACGCGAGCGGCGTGCGG
>JAAYXS010000136.1 GCA_012515775.1 Phycisphaerae bacterium | reverse complement strand
TGACGCACGCCTACACCGCGGCCTTGGCCGACCTGAACATGACGGCCGTGCGCTTCGTGCCCGGTAAATGGGACAACGACCCCTCAACCAGCGAATCCGGCACGACCGGCCGGCAGCACATTGTCACGTACAGTTTCACGCCGACGAGCGCGGCCGACCCGGCTCATCCCGACCAGGTCGTTTTCGGTGAGTATTTCCAGCGCCGTCCCGGCACGCCGTCGGTCATATTGCCGGAAGACGTCTGGGTCGCGCCAATTGAAGCGTTGGATACCGGGCCGCGGACGATTCCGGTACTCACGCAGCCAGACGGGTTAACGCCGCATGGGTATGACAACTTCGGCAGGGAATTCGTGGTTGCCGCGGACCCGCGCTCCGGCGAGTTCGTCGTCGACGCAGCCGACACCACGAAGCATCTATATCAGGCCGACGACTTCCTGATCATCTTTGACCCGCGGGCAGGTATGCGCGGCGTCATTGGGCCGAACCGGATCAGGGGGCCGATTAAGGCCACTGACGGCAGCTATTACGACGCCGCTCAGGACAGGGACAATACTGACGTCCATTTCCGCCGGTATAACTTCACCGGCGTGACGCTGTATCACCGCAGCGCCTTCCTCAAAGCGACCCGTGCCGGCATGACGACTGCCGACGCCAGGGAGCGCCAAAAGTGGCTGCGCGAAAACAGCCGGCCGTTCCTGGTCCACCGCTTCGGCGGCGGCCTGGTCAGCGGCGCGCAGTCGGAGGGGGAGCCATGAGAGCAGGGGTTGCGCGCAAAACTGCTTTCAGCCTCGCCGAGATGATGATCGCTCTGGTCATCCTGGGCTTCGGCCTGCTGGTGATCGGTGCCGCGCTGCCGGTTGGCCTCCAATACGAACGCGACATGATCGACCGCGCCACCGGCCAGGCCGCGGCCGAGTATGCCCTGGACGTGATTGAACAGCGCGTCCGCCTTGTCAGGGACCCGTACGACGAGACGCTAGGCAAGACGAGTAATTATGCGGACATCTTCCAGCCGCGGCGCGGGACCACGATGTCGCCGCCGCCGGGACTTGCTCCTGGCGGCCAGCCGCATGAGCTTGCCGTAGAAGTTCCAACGATGGCGTTTCCAAACGGTCGCCTCTGGGAACCATTCATAAAAGTGCGCCCGCTTCTGCCAGTGGGCATAGACCCCGACGATATCTCTAGAGAATTGGATGCGCATGTCGACGAAACGCCCCACGCCTACGTGGAGCGGCAGATTCGAGAGTGCGTCGAGGCAATTCTGCCCGATGATTGGATGTACCAGGAGTGGGACGGCGTTGGGAATGAAGCCTGGACCGGTCCCACGCTGCCCTCAATGACGGCAGTATACCCGCCGGTCCCGTTCGCACTTCGATTCCGTACCGGCACCGGCAGCGAGCCGCAAGATCTGCCAGGTGACTTTCTGCGCTATCCTTATCGCCGGCTGTGGGTTACCGAGGCGCCGGCCACGGAGGCCACGCGCCGCAAAGTGCTCGAAAGTGGCGTCTCTTGGGTTGCCTTCTACCGGCGCGTGTCATACGCCGAAGGCAGTGATCCGAACCTGTACGAAGTAATCGCCGTCGCTACGCGCCGGCCTGCTGGCTACTTCTTCCCGTGGTATCGCCAGGATACCCAAGCACCGCGCAAAGCCATCGCGCCCGTTCCGCGGCTGATTGAATTTGAGGGTTACGAGAAACAGCCTTCAATAGCTTGGCGTTCTGTACCGCGACCGGGCCCGCTGCCGGAAGATCGCATCCTCGAGGGATCCACACCCGAGCCCACGTTGGTCTTCGTCTGCAACGAGGATGACGGGCGCATGTTGCCGGCGGGAAGTATCATTATTCCCGCCGCGAACGACGATTTGCTAAGTGCCGGGGCCCTTGGCGGCGCGCGCCAATACGCCGGGTTCATTCCGCATGCACCGGAGGCCCTGCCGATCTACGAAGTAGTCCAGCGTGAGCGGCGACAACCCCCAAAAACAGGTTGGGATATTACCGTCAAGAACAACGGTTTCTTTCCCTGGGTCCAAGGCGACTTATGGCCCAATGGTTCGCTTGGCAAGCCGGCTTGGTGGCCGGTATGGGTGATCCCGCCCGCGTTCAAGGGCTTGGATTCACAGGGAAAGCCGCTTTACGACGATCGTTCGCCCGTCCTGGCGGTAGCCCGGCGGATCATTCGTTTTACCGAGGTCCCATGAGGCGCTGCGCTGAAAATCACGGCGGTTTACTCGGCCCGGGCAAGCGTGCCTTCACGCTGGTCGAGATGCTCGTCTCGTTGGCCGTGCTGTCCATAGCCCTCGGTGTGGTGGGCTATGTCTTCAGCGCCACGATCAACGCCACACGCCAGGCTGCGGCCTA
>JAAYXS010000135.1 GCA_012515775.1 Phycisphaerae bacterium | reverse complement strand
GCACTCCAACGGCGGCAGAGCGTGCGATCATGTTTCGTCTTCTCCTAAAACGGCAGCGCTTCGGGCAAGCAGCCGAACGCGTCGTCTCGATCACCCCCATCACCCCACCACCGCCACGGAATTCATCTACTCCCCGGAGGATGCGCTGCTGAATTCAGCGACCGCCAAAGTCTCCGGCCAGACTACCTCGATGGTATTGATACCCTCCGCAAATGTTGTAGCGTCCGAAGCCGTGCCGTTGTACATGGCCATGTACGCACCGCCGCCGGGCCCAGTGCCCGTCAGCAACGCTCCCACCCCTTGGCAATCGAGTAAGGTGAATGCGGCGTCGGCGCGCGCCCAGGCATGCTCGATATTCGGGAAGTCGAGCAACGCCGAGGTGAGCGTGAAACTCGTCAGTTCGTTGTCCGCTTGGATCGCGAAACCCAGATTCACTTGTGGGTCAGCGTAAACAGCGATGCTGGCCGGGCCAAACCTGCCGAGCAACTGCTCGCCGTCGCGGATTTCTATAGCCTCGTCGGTCGACCAGAAAAAGTTGTCGCCGTCCCAGTACCCGTCCTCCTGAGTAATCGTCAGAGTCCCACTACTGCGGCCGCACGTGGCAGTGACGGTCAGAATCGTCTCCGACACAGCAGCAATCGCCAGGGGTGAGGCGGCAAACATCCCGAAGAGCGCAATGAATACCGAAACCGTGCACCGAGTTGGTTTCCCCGATATGAACATCCGAAATCCTCCTTCCTCCCTTCCGGGGGAGGTCCGGATTAATCGAATCCAAGTTAAATGTTCTTCAGGCAAAGTCAAGCTTTTTTTTCGGACGCCGCTGGCGAATAGTCTGATAATCTGGCGATCGCAACTCGAGAAGGACGAGATATAGTATCTTTTATGTCGCATTCTACCCTTTCGTGTTCGCGGATGTGACCAAGTGGTCGTTCAAGACCCCTTGACGATTTTTAATAAACCTTGAAAATTTGGCCGATAAAATTGGTTGCGGTACAGGACTGAATGGGCTTGCAAAAGAAAACTCGCGCCGATATGTTAATGTCAGAAAGTGTAGAGTCTGGCAGCCGCGTCCGCCAAGGAAAGTTGGCGCGCCCGAGGCGCGAGCGTTGTGAGGCGCAAGCCCGCGCCGAGTGTAAGTGGGCAACGGAGTGCCGCGGCTGCTGTTAGCGAACTAACCTGGACAGAGCATATGTGCCGGCCGAGGCTGACAGCCTGGCGCACGCGAAGGGCGGGGGCAGCATTCACACTTGCTGAATTGCTCGTCGTTATGGGGATCATCACTCTGTTGTTGTCGATCACCGCGCCGACCATACAGGTTGCCCGCCGCCAGGCGCAGCAGGCCAAGTGCGCCTCGAATCTTAAACAGCTCGGTTTCGCACTCGAAAACCTGCGGCAAAACTATGATGGGTTTTACCCGCTGTGGGACGACAACAGCGGTCCGACGCGCTATACGTGGATCGACATTCTGGTGCAGACGCGCGTCCTGGGCTCGCATGAAGCCGGCTACTGCCCCGCCGACCTTAAGCCTGAGCGTAATAATGAAGCGCGAGCACAGTTCTTCGGGCTGATCTATCCCGGCGGCGGCATGGCGCCGGGTGTTGACTACAGCTACGGGATAAATGTGCCGCTGTCGGCG
Organism: Phycisphaerae bacterium; assembly: GCA_012515775.1. Lineage (GTDB taxonomy): Bacteria > Planctomycetota > Phycisphaerae > UBA1845 > Fen-1342 > JAAYXS01. The sequence goes on along the minus strand of JAAYXS010000135.1, from coordinate 6,787 downwards.
GGCGGCTGGAAGTGGCAGCCCAGATTCTCGCCCGGCGACCCGATGCGCCGCGAGTTTCACAATTACGATCGCTACCCATCGGAGATGCTCCTGGCCGCGGACGCGTGCTGGACCAGCATTTACAACATGAGCGGCGACTATCTGGTCTCGGGAATTTGGAACGACCCGACGCAATTCGATAACACGATATCCTGGTCGCGCCATCCGCGCCACCGGGCCAACATCCTCACCCAGGACTGCCACGTGGACACGGTCGAGTACCAGTTGCGTGAACCCGAGCCCGTGAACACGCTCAAGCACTTCGTCTGGTACCCGGGCGAGAGCAAGAACGTGAACCCCGACTACGAAGATCCGTACGACGAGGGAAATGCCTACCCCAACGTCCCGCCCATCGATTGGAGCGACACGAGCAACGACGGGTCATCGATCTTTCCGCAAGACCTTAACCCGCGTTTCTACACGACGCGTCAGACCTGGACGCACATTCACCACAAGACCGTCCGGTGAACCGGGCGACTCTCCCCGAACCGGCTCATGCCGCAGCGTGCCACTACGTGTGATTGATCAGCAGCACGCCTGTCCCGGCGATGCGATCGGCTTTCAGGTCCTGCAACGCGCGGTTCGCATCTGCCAGGGCGTAACGCGTTACGTGCGGGCGTATGGGGATTTCGGCGGCCTCGGCTAAAAGCTCACGCCCGTCTTCACGCGTGTTCGCCGTAACGGAGCGCAGATCGCGCTCATAAAAAAGGTGCCGCTCGTACTGCAGCGTTGGGACATCCGTCAGGTAGATTCCCGCTACGGCCAGGGTCCCGCCTTTCTTAAGGTTTTCAAGCGCCGGCCCCACCAACGTACCGACCGGGGCGAACAGAATCGCGCTATCCACTTTGACCGGCATTTCCGCCGGGTTCTCGCCGACCCAATCGGCGCCCATTTCGCGCGCCAATCGCTGGTGATTCTCGCCGCGCGTCGCAACATACACTTGGCACCCGCGGTGCAAAGCGATTTGGATTACCACGTGGGCAGAGGAGCCGAAACCGTACAGAGCCAACTTGCCGCCCGGCGGCAGGTTGCTGCGCCGCAACGCGCGATACCCGATGATGCCGGCACACAAGAGCGGGGCCGCTTCCTCATCGGCGAAAGCCGCAGGCAACGGGTAGGCGAAATCCTCCGGAACGAGCGCGCATTCCGCATATCCGCCGTCCGCGTCGTATCCGGTGAAATTCTGCTGCTCGCACAAATTCTCGCGCCCCGTTCGGCAATATTCGCATTTTCCGCATGTGTGCCGCAGCCAAGCCACACCTATCCGCTGGCCGAGCTGCAGACTCCGGCAGCCAGGGCCCAGCGCATCCACCGTCCCGACCACTTGGTGGCCGGGTATCACCGGCATTTTGTGCTCCGGCAGATCGCCCTCGATCACGTGCAGGTCGGTCCGGCAAATGGCGCAGCAATGTACGCGCAGCCGCACCTCGCCCGCGCCGGGTTGCGGCAGAGGACGGTCCATCAGCTTCAGCGGAGCTGTCTGGATCGGCGCAATTTTCTCCAGAACCATGGCTTTCATGCCTGTCTCCGTGTACGACTGGTGCGATCGTCGACCCCTTTTGCATTATTTGCCGCATAGAATAGCATAGCGCGCGTGTTCAGGCCCTTGAGTTGAGAGGATTTTCATGAGCAGAGGGTGCTCGGCAAACGCGCGTCGGCTGTGGCTACCACCATTGCAGTTGACCTTGATCGTGGCGGGCGCGGCTTGGGCGCAGCACACGCGGCCCGCGCCCGCGCAGCAGGCGAACAAAACCGGAGAAGGTGCCATGAAGATCACAATTCGGAGCACGGCTTTTGAGCCGGGTAAGCAGATTCCGAAGAAGTACACGGGCGAGGGCGAAGACCTTTCGCCGCCGTTGACCTGGTCAGGAGCGCCCGCGGAAACAAAGGAATTTGCGCTCATCTGCGATGATCCCGATGCACCGCGGCCGGAACCGTGGGTGCACTGGGTAATCTACGGTATTCCGGGCAAGCTGAGCGGTTTGCCGGAGGGTCTGCCGAACGAACTCCGTCTTCCGAACCTGCCTGCGGTCCAGGGCAAGAACACCTGGAACAAGGTGGGCTACAATGGGGCGATGCCGCCACCCGGCCACGGAGTCCATCGCTACTATTTCAAGCTTTATGCACTGGATGCGGAACTGAAGCTCCAGCCGGGGCTGACCAAAGACGAGCTGTTGAAGCAGATCAAGCCGCACGTCATCGCCGAGGGCGAGCTGGTGGGAACATACCAGCGCTAGAACAGCCGGCCGCCTGCACGGGGGCGGACGCAGGACTAGCGCACGAGTAATTCGTCCAACTGGCCAACCGTCGTCGCCGGTGGGAAACAGGTTTGATCGCGACAGACGTAGACGGCCGGACGTCCGTCCACCGGGCGCTTCTCCTGCAACGCGGGCGCGGCGATGTTGCTTTGCGGATGCGCGGGATCCGAGTGCAGCAGGACGCGATTCGGCAGATACCGGCTGTGAATATGGCGCCATAGCTGCTGCGCGCCGCTGGACGACTGGTCACCGACAACCGTCACTTCCACGGGCCCAGTCAGCGCGAATTCGGCCGCCGCCAGGAAACGCGCGCCGGCGGTGGGAAACTGGAGCACGTCGGCGGCGAAGCAACTCATGGTCTGATCCGCCCAGTGGCGAAGCAACCGGTCGCCGGTTATCGCGCTCAGCCGCAACAGGTTCATCAGTTGCATCGAGTTGCCTGCGGGTGTGGCCCCGTCGCGTGCGTCTTTGATGCGTGCGACCCGTGGTTCCTGATTGCCTGGCGCGAGGAAGAAACCGCCCGCGCGGCGGTCGCCGTACCGTTCGATGACCGTGCGGTTAAGTTCGAGTGCCCGCTCGAGCCAGCGCTTGTCGAAGGTCGCCTCGTACAGCTCGAGCAAGGCCTCGATGAAAGCGGCGTAGTCGGTCAGGAACGCGATTTCGCCCGTTCGCCCACCGCGGAACACCCGCTGCAACCGGCCATCGCGGCACTGATGATCGAGGATGAACTCGGCTCCGCGGACGGCCGCATCGACGTACTTCCGCTCAGCCAAGGCCGCCCCACCGCGTGCCAGGCTGGCGATCATCAGGCCGTTCCATTCGACCAGAATCTTGTCGTCCAGCGCCGGCGGCACGCGCTGGCAGCGCACCGCCAGCAGCTTCCGCCGCGCCGCCGCCAACCGTGGCTCCAATTCGGCCGGATCGGCGCCGCGCATGCGCGCGAATTCCTCCAGGCTGCGCGGGACATGCAGCACGTTCTTGACCTCGCCGGGTGCATGCGGGTCGCGCCAGTTGCCTTCCGCGGTGACGCCGTAGTAGTCGCAGAAAAGCTCCCCCTCTTCTGGGCCCAGACTGGCTAGAATTTCGGCCTTGGTCCAGACGTAGTACTTACCCTCCACGCCTTCGCTGTCAGCATCGCGCGCACTGTAGAAGCCGCCGCCCGGCGACTGCAGCTCGCCCAACACGAAATCGAACAGCTCGCCGGCAATGCGGCGGTAAAGCGGATTCTTCGTTACCAGGTGGGCATCGACGAAAGCGCGGCTGACCAGCGCCTGGTCATAGAGCATCTTTTCAAAGTGCGGGATGTGCCAGGCCGGGTCAGTGCTATAGCGGTAGATGCCGCCGCCGAGTTGGTCGAAGACGCCGCCGCGGGCCATATGGTCGAGCGTCAAGTTCACCAACGCCAATAGCTCACGCGATTGCGCAGCACTCGGGCCGTGCCGGTGTGCCAGCCGCAAGAACAGGTCGAGGGCCAAACTGGGCGGAAACTTGTTCGGGCCGCTGAGCATCCCGCCGCGCTGCCGGTCAAATCCCCCGGCCACCGCTTGGGCGGCGCGGTCGATCCCTTCGTGCGTGAGCGCCGCCGCCCCCAGGCGGCCGGGCTCGAGCGACTGAATGACCGCCTCGGTCAGCCGGTCCGCCTCGGCCAGCAGGTCGTCACGCCGCGTCTTCCAAAGCTCGCCGATTCGCCGGCACAGATCGCGAAAACCAGGCCGCCCGAAGGCCGGCTGCGGCGGGAAATACGTCCCGGCAAAGAACGGCCGCAAGTCGGGCGTGAGCCAGACGCTCATCGGCCAGCCGCCCTGCCCGCGGTTAAGGATCATCGTCGCCTGCATATAAATGGCATCCAGGTCCGGCCGTTCTTCGCGATCGACCTTGATGTTGACGAAGTTTTCGTTCATCACCGCGGCCGTGGCCTCGTCCTCGAAGCTCTCGTGGGCCATCACGTGACACCAGTGACAGGCGGAGTAGCCGATGCTCAGGAAAATCGGCTTGCGTTCAGTGCGCGCCCGGTGCAGTGCCTCACGGCCCCATTCGTACCACTCGACCGGATTACTGGCATGTTGCAGCAAATAAGGGGAAGTAGCGTGTGACAGGTGATTGCGTCCCGTTCGAGTGCCGACAGCCATGGAGAGTCGTCCTGTTAGAAGGTCCGGCCAGTTCGCCTGGCGCTTCGTCTCGGCCATCAGGATTTTTTGGGCATGATAAGTAGAGTCAAGTATCCGGAATGCGCTGCGGAGAAGCGCGGCGCACGCTCGGGGTGCTGGTTACAATTTGGTAATACCTTATTCACGGCTACTTCAGTCGCGCGGCGTAGTTTGTGCGCGGGTGCCGTTCCTTGCAGACGGCTGTCAAATTGGCGGGCTCGCCGGCGGGCGAAAATGCCTATAAGGCCTCGTAACCTTTGTTTTTGCCGGGGTTTATGGGCCTGCCCGGTGTTGGCACGGTCGTTGCATAAGGCCGGTTGGAAATGAAAGTACTGCACGAACAACGGCACGGATAAAGGAGAAATCGCATGGTGGCTCCCTACTCGCTAACGCCTTTTACGGAATTGCGACGCCAGTTGGATCAGCTTTTCGACGAGTTCGGATTCGGACGCTGGCGTTCGCCGCTGATGACGACAGCTTACCCTCTGGTGAACATCTGCGACGTGGGGGAAGAACTGCACGTCGAGGCGGAACTGCCCGGCGTAAAGAAGGAAGACCTGGAGATCTTCGCTCTCGGCAACGAGTTAACCATCAAGGGCCGCTGGCGGCCGGCCGCCGGCGACGGGCAGACCAGGCATCGCCAGGAGCGTCCGAGCGGCGAGTTTAGCCGCGTTATCACGCTCCCGGTCGAGGTGAATGAGGACAAGGTGGCCGCAGAGCTGAAGGATGGCGTACTGTCGGTCCGCTTGCCCAAGGTCGAGGCGGCCAAGCCGCGCAAGATTATGCTGAAGTCCTAGAACGATTGGCCGTCTGAAACGATGGTCATGAAGAAAAGGAGCAGAAACATGGTGGATACCACGCTACAGAAGCGCGAAGCCCAGCGGGGCGAGGCCGAGCAGATTCGCAGCGGTCCGATGTTCATCCCCGCAGTCGATATCATCGAGACGAACAACGAAATTTTGCTGCTGGCCGACATGCCCGGCGTCAAGCCCGACGGCATGGACATCAATTATGAGGCCGGCGTGCTGACGATCTACGGACGCGTCGAGCCGCGCCGCAAGGGCGACGAGAACTATCTGCTCGAGGAATACGAGGTCGGCGATTTCAGCCGCCGCTTCGAAATCGGCGAAGGGATCGACGCTAACAAGATCGAAGCCGAGTTGCACGACGGTGTCTTGACGCTGCACTTGCCGAAGACGCCGGAAGTGATGCCGCGAAAAATTTCAGTCAAAGCCTGACGCCGTCTTGCGGCAGTTGGGTATGCGATTGGAGGTAACAATATGAACCTGCTACCTAGACGAAGCCGGCGTGAGTTGTCCCCGTTGTCCCGGCGCGACAGTGGTCTGACCCGCTTTCGCACTGAGATGGACAACCTGTTCAATCGCTTCCTTGGCGAACCCTGGGGATTCATGGAAGGCCTGGCCACGCCGCGGACCGACCTGGCCGAAACCGACAAGCACGTCAAGATCAGCATGGAGTTGCCCGGGATAGACCCAAAGGATGTCGAAATCAGCGTGGCGGGCGGCATGCTGACGGTGCGCGGCGAGAAGAAGCAGGAGCGCGAGGAAGAGCGCCAGGATTATCACTACGTCGAACGTGAATTCGGCAGCTTCCAGCGCACCTTCCAGCTCCCGACTTCGGTTGACCCCGACAAGGTGGACGCGCAGTACCGCAACGGCGTGCTCCACATAACACTGGAAAAACAGCCGCAGGCCCAGGCCAAGCGCATCCCGGTGAAGACGGCCTGAAGCGCTGCGTACAGGCGTTGAGGAACGCTAAGTCGCCCCTACGGGACTTGCCCCAGCTCGCCTGAGGCTGGTCCCGTAGGGACGACTGAACATAGCCCAGGGGGCATCGGGTGCCATGCCCGAGCGCGCATCGGGTGCCATGCCCAAGCGCGCATCGGGTGCAATGCCCAAGCGCGCATCGGGTGCCATGCCCAAGCGCCAAGCGCGGGCATGCCAGCGCCAGTCGCCCGACACCTGCCACGAACTCCGGCTGCTCACGGCAGCGCGGAGCTCGCATTTACCGGGCGCGCGCTGCTTGCGGTTTGGAGTGCAATGCTCGCAGGCCAAAGCGGCGCCAGCGGCATTCCCGGCAGCGGGGTGTTTCGGGCTCGATCGCGGACGCCGGCATGTCGGAGGCGAAGTCTGCTTCCGTGTCTTCACTTGCGAGACCTGCTGGTTCGATCGTCGGCAACTCGTCGTTTTCCAACTTCAGGCCGCGGCTCAACGTTCTGAGCTTACCGGGATTTTCAAGCAGCAGCGTCACCGCGGCCATGATGTAGAAGGCCGAGAAAATGGCGTGGATGTGCTCCGGGCGGAGGCCGAAGGCGGCGGCCGG
>JAAYXS010000134.1 GCA_012515775.1 Phycisphaerae bacterium | reverse complement strand
GCCATCAACATGGCCGCCAAGACAAACCAAGAGCAGTACTTCAAAGCCTGTTCCTCCTATGCTAAAAACATGACACTCTTCTCCCCTCGGCCGGCGCAACCAAGCCAAGCCTATTCAAGTCCAGTATATCGCCCTAGGACCAACGGTCCAAGCTAAATATCGGGGTTTGCGCGCCGCCAACTCGAAAAAAGGGGACGTGCTACGGCCGATGTGCGCCTTTTGCCGGAGCAGCGCCGCGTCAGGGCCACGACCGCAACCGTCCGCCGGTGGCCGCCGGTCGAGTCCCTTCGGCGCGATCAGCGGCTCACGAAGCGATTGTCCGCGACAAAGTAGCGCAACGGCAGCTCATGCCCGGCCGTCACGCCGATCCGCGTCGTCGTCACGATCTCGCCTGAGGGCGGCGGCGCGTCCTCGACCCACAACTTGTGCCCCATCACCAGATCCCAACCATCCAGGGCCCGGTCGATGCCCAGCGCCTCGCACAGCCGGCCTGGTCCGCGCGCCAAGTCGCGCTCCGGTATCGGACGCACGTGCGCCTCTCCGACGAGGCTTCTGGCGCGTGCCGTTCGGCGCACGCGCATCAAATCCAGACCTATTTCGGGCTGGATGGCCCGGATTAGAACCGCGCTTGGCACACCTTCTGGCTCCGTGACGATGTTTAGACACCAGCGCGAGTGAATGGCGTAAACGTAGGCGTGCCCGGGCGGCCCGAACATGCTGGCGTTTCGCCGGGTCATACCGCGACAGGCGTGGCAAGCCGGATCGCCGGTTGCCAGGTAAGCCTCGGTTTCGACAATCAGGCCGCCGGTTACTCCCTCGGGCGTCTCGCACAGTAGTCTCTTGTTGAGCAGTTCCCGCGCAACCTCAATCACCGGGCGATCATAAAACTCGCGCTGCAACACTGCCCTAACCGGCCCTGGCCGCCTGTTTCGCTTCATGCCCGCAAGTTTACGTAGGCACAGGGCGAAAGGCCACGGTGGAATGAGGGGGCCAGCGGTGGTCGCGGGCACGGCCTGGCCAGCGCATGAGCCGCCTTCTCAAAGCAGCGGCGTCAGGAGGCGGGCTGTGCCTTCGATCACCTCGTAATAACTCGGGCGCTCGCGCAGTTCGCGCAGACTGATTACCCGGGCCCGGTGGCAGAAGCGGTCGATTGACGCCGCTAACTCGCGCGTGACGGCCTGATCGTAAATCAGCGCTGTCACCTCGTAGTTCAGCCGGAAACTGCGCATGTCCATATTGGCCGAACCCAGCATGCACCAGCGGTCGTCGACGGTTACCAGCTTGGAGTGCAACACTCCGCCGTCGTATTCGTAGATTTTCACGCCGCGCTCGAGTAGTTCACGGTAGAAGCTGCGGCCGGCCCAGAGCACGATCAAGGCGTCACTGCGCGTGGGCAGGACCAGCTCGACGGTCACACCGCGGGTGCAGGCGTAAGTAAACGCCATGCGCAGGGCCGGACTAGGCACGAAGTAGGGTGTAGCAATGCGGATCTTGTCCTTGGCGGAGGAGACCGCGGCGAACATGATTTGCTCGAGCGGGTTGATGTTCTGCTCGGGGCCGGTGGGGAGAATCTGCACGATAGACCGGCCGGGCCGCGCCGGTTCCGGGAAGTAGTCCTGGCCCGAGAGATCCTGGCGTGTGGCGAATAGCCAGTCTTCACAAAAGGCGCGTTGCAACACCAGGGCGGCCGGTCCGGCCACGCGCATGTGGGTGTCGTACCAGGGGCTGAGTTTCTTGAGTCGCCCGCGGTATTCGTCACCGATGTTCTGGCTGCCGATGAAGCCGACCTGTCCGTCGATGACCACGATTTTGCGGTGGTTCCGCAGTTGGGGACTGATGTTCTTTCGGAACGGCCGCAGCGGCATGAAAAAGGCGATCTTCCCGCCGGCGTCGGTGAAGGGACGCGTGAACTTGCGGCCGATGCTGAAAGAGCCGACGGAGTCGAGCAGTACGCGGCATTCGACTCCGGAGCGCGCTTTGTCTATCAACAGATCGCGGAAGAAGTACCCGGTTTCGTCGGCGCGCCAGATGTAGTATTCGGCGTGAATGTGGTGTTTCGCGGCGCGCATCGCGTCTTCCAGGGCCGCGAAGGTGACCTCTGATTCCTGGTAGATTTCGACGGCGTTCTGGCGGGTGGCCGGCAAGTCGGAAAGCCGGCGGCCGAGCCCGGCGATGGCCCGCAGGTCCTCGGGGAAGTCGGGCTCTTCGCCGGTTCCGTCGGCCTGCTGGCGGGCCCAGGCTTCGAGCATGGCGATCTGACGCGCCACGCGCCGCCGCCGCCTCCGCGTTCGACGTACCACCCAAGCCGAGCCAATCAGCCAATACAGAAGCGTCCCGAGGAAAGGCAGGATTAGGACGGCCATGATCCAGCACAACATGGCCATGGGTTCCTTGCGTTGGCGCAGCACTGACAGAATGACGGTCAGCGCCAGCATGTAATTAGCGATTAGCAAGACAACGAAGAAACCCGACATACTGCCAGTTTCGGCCGCTGGATTGGAGGTGTCAAACGGCCGGTTTGGAGGTGTCAAACCGAGCATGAGCCGGAGGTCAGCAGTGAAGAGCCGGCAAGCTCTCGCGCGACGCGCGGCTGCATCAGGGCGGGCGCGGGCATCGTCGCCAGTCGCGGGCTAGAATGGCGCTGAGAGGTGGCGCGTGGTTAAAGACCCCGGAAAGGCCGCGATCCGCATCAGCTTGGCCGTGTCGGTCCTTATGTTGGCCGGCAAGCTGACGGCGTACTTTCTGACGCACAGTACCGCCATTCTGGGTGACGCGCTGGAGTCGGTCGTCCACGGCGCCGCGACTGGGCTGGCTGCATTCGCCTACTGGTACGCCGCCAAGCCGGCCGACGTGGAGCATACCTACGGGCACGGGCGGTTCGCTTACTTTTCGGCGGGGTTTGAAGGCGCTCTGGTGCTGGCCGCGGCGCTGGCCGTCATGGCCAGCGGCATCAGAGGCCTGTTATATGGCCCGGATTTGAAGCACGTCGGCGCGGGCCTGGCCATCACGGGAGCATTGGCGCTAATCAACCTGGCGTTGGGGATATTCCTGATCCGCGTGGGCCGCAAACAGAAGGCGATGATACTGATCGCCAATGGCAAGCACGTACTGTCGGACGTTTGGACGACGGCCGCGGCCGTCATCGGCTTAACGCTGGTGCTGATTTTCCGAGTTGATCTGCTGGACCCGATCGCGGCGCTGGTGATCAGCGTGTTTATCATGGTGGGCGGCGT
>JAAYXS010000807.1 GCA_012515775.1 Phycisphaerae bacterium | reverse complement strand
TGGACAACAATGAAGACGGCCTGCGCGACTCGGTCTGGCTGCCGCTTCCGCTGGATGTGTTCTTCCTGGACGACGGCATCGACAACGATCTCGACGGCCTGATCGATGAAAGCCAGCGCATGGGCGAAGACGGGCTCGACAACGACTACGACGGGGTGATCGACAACGCCGGCGAAGTGACTACAGCGAAGAATGTTGAACCCGAGCGCGCTCTCTTTGTGTATTACGGCGGGAATGACGGGCTCGACAACGACGGCGACGGGCTGATCGACGAGAACGACGAACAGAACCGGCTCTTTTTCACCGCCCCGTTGACCGACGGCAGTGGCAATCCGCTGGGCCCGATCAACGTCCGGGTGAACATCGAGGCGCCCAATTTCCCGACGGGGCTTACCGTGAACGGCGTGCCGCCAAACACCACCGTGACCGTGAGCGACGTCGACGTGCTCGACAACGATTACGACCTTGTGATCAATAACAGCCAGGAATATGCGTTCGCGGATCCGTCTGGCGCCTGGGCGCCTATCCAGGAGTGGGATGCGCTTACGCGCGAAGCCAATGTAGACCTCGTAATCAACGCCTTCAATGACATCGACACCTCCTACCTCACTGCGCTGGAATTCGCGGCCGACACTCACCTCACGTCGACGGGCGAGCCGGTGTGCCGGGTGGTGGGGCGTGTGGCGGTGCTGGTGGAAGACGCGACGGCCAAAGCCAACCTCAACATCATTAACGGCTATGCGCCGCACTACGGCAGCCTTGCGGGCGATGGGTTCAACCAGGACCGGATGCTTTCGGGCGGGAACGCGGCGGGGCCGCCCATCACGCGCAACCTGGATCAGGGCCTCGACCCCAGCGAATGGGACGCCCGGATTCTGCCGCTCAGCGGGCCCGCCAAGGCCGGAAGCCTGGCCCAGATGCGGACGGGCGCGCCCGACGGCGAGGGGCTCAGGGTTGACGCCGCCGCGTTGCCGGCCGACCCCCTGATGTATGACGCGGGGTTCCCGGGCTACGGCCGGGTCGACGACAACGGGAACGCGCTCTGGGCCTCGATCTCGGGCATCGACTGGGACGGCAACGGCTGGCCCTACGACGGCGTCATTCCATTTGACTACAATTTGGACAATGCGTTTGAGTTCCCCAATCTCCAGGGGGTCGATGAACCCCAGGAATACTCGCCGTACCGGACGCCCCGCAATCTCGTGGCCGAAAATGACGGCCTCAACAACGACCTTATCCTCAACGCCGGCACGAGCGACGCGCTGACAGACGAATTCGGCGAGCTGGGCGACTGGTACTACCGGACCAAGCGCCAGTTGGACCTGTCGGCCGGTATCGGTGTGGCGACCAGCGTCTTGTGGCGGCCTCTGACGATCGCGCACAGTTTCAGCCGCAACGATCGCCACCGGCTCTTCGATGCGGACGGCGAACTGCTCGAAAAGCCGGAGGTATCCGGCCTTCGCCTCGATTACAACTATGCGCTCGCCGGGCAGATTGATGCGATGCTGTCTCAGGACTGGGGCTACAATTTTGGCAACAGGCTGCTCCCGCTGGGGCTGCCCCTGGAGGCGGAGAACTTCAGTCTGGGCCTGCTGCGCGAGAACGTGGGGGTGGTGCCGGTCGGGATGAGCGGGAACGCCGCGCCCCTGCCGCAGGGCATTCTCGGCAACCTGATCGGCGACACCGGGCGTTTCCCGGCCGACACGGGGTTGCGGCGCCTGCAACTGGCCGCGGATCTGGTCGACCGGCGAGATGCCGACCATGCGCAGACCGAGCTCACTGCCGGCGTGCCGGACCGGTGGTGGAATGACACTCTCGGCGGGTCCGCTGCGGGTGATCCACGCCGAATCGAATACACGGCGGCGGGCCTCGAGAGCATTCGCATCAACGAGATGATGGTGCGGCCGGTGCGCCGCGTCGAAACGGAAATGACGGTGGACCCGGAGAATCCGACCTACCAGGCCCTGTTCAAGTTTGATCCCGCCGACCCGCCCAATTACACCACGTATCGCGATCCGAATTGGTTTTCCCACCCCGGCGCGCCGGATTTCCTGATGCTCGCGGAGAATTTCGAAACGCATCCGGACTACCTGAACAAGATTGCCGATTACGAGGCGCTCACCGGGGTCACGTTCGCGCCAAGCTCCGGATGGCACATCAGAGGCAGCGTCGAGGGCAGCGTCGAGCCGTTCTTCCGGCCGCTCTTCCTGGGCAACCGGACGTGTTGGTATACCACGTCGCGTGACCTCGCGGGTGCCCCCGACACCGCCTACGAACTCGGATTGACCGAGGACCCGCCGGACGTGGTGCAGTTCCTGTTTGCGCCCAGCGCCCAGTTGCCGCCGGGCCGCTACTATCTATTGATCAGCACGCTGGACGGGACGGGCGCGCGCACCGCGCCCGAGGCCTGGAACCTCGAATACGCGGTGAAATACTGTGTGCGCAATCTGACGCCGCCCGCCGCGCCCAACTATCCGACCGATTACCGGGTGTTTGGTTCGGGCAAACGGGCCGACTGGGACGACATCCTCTACGACGTCTTCGACCAGTTCTATCCCTTTAACGTGGCCGCGCCGAACCCGCCCGTGCCGTGGCAGCAGCTTGATCCCTATGCC
>JAAYXS010000133.1 GCA_012515775.1 Phycisphaerae bacterium | reverse complement strand
ATCAGTTGATCGGTGCCGTAAGAGCCGAGGCCGCCCCAAGTGCTGGCAATGACGGCGGTCCAGATCGTGTAGCTGCGCACCGGGCTGGGGCTGAAATCGAAGAAAGTGAACTTGCCCCAGGGGCCGGGCTCTTTGGCTGCCCAGCCGGTTCGGATCACCTCGAGCAGGCCGCCGTCCAGGGCGGCGACGACGACGGCCAGCGCGGTAATCGCACCCAGTAAGAAAGCCACGAAGAGCACTACATCGGTCCAGACGACGGTGCTCATGCCGCCGATCAAAGTCCAGGCCACGGACACGCCGGTTATGAGGATGATGGCCCAAGCCAACTCGTTCAGCCCTAAAGCTTGCGAGAGCGCCACCAGTTGGTCGTGCAGCACGACATTGATCACTTCCGCCGTCAAGTAGATGCGTGCGGACTGCCCCAGCAGGCCGCCGAGCATGAACAGACCGGTGGTGAGACTGCGCACGTGCCCACCGAGCTGGTTGTGCATGTAGTCATAAGGGCTGTAGATTTCGCGCTTATAGTATGCCGGCACGAGGATATAGCCGACCAGAATCCGCGCCAGGAGCGACCCGAATACGCCCAGTTGCAAGTACGTCAAATTGCCGCCGGGTTTGAAGACTACCCAAGGCACGCTGACAAAGGTGAGGGCGCTGATTTCGGTCGCGATGATTGAGCCGCTGACGGCCGGCCAGGGCAGCTTGCGCCCGCCGAGGAAGAAATCCCGGATGGAGGCCTGGCGGCCGGCCATCTTCGCCCCGAGCCAGGTAGTGAACCCGAGGTAGGCGACGACCACCAGCCAGTCAATCCAGGTGAACTGGGCACTGAACGCAGCTAGCATCCCGTGCTCTTCCTGAAGAGACAGGCAACCACAGAGAGGCGGCCCCGGTCGAATGGCGCCCGCATCACGAACTACTCCTCCTTCTCCGTGCCTTCTCTGCGGCTTTGTGACTCTGTGGTTGCATTCTTCAGCACACGCGCAAGATGGCCGCCATTCTGTTGCAGTAGTTGCCGGGCCTGCTCTGGGGTCAGGCGCAGGGTGTGCATGACGAGCGCCACTTTTACGCGCCCACCGGCCTGTTGCAGTAAGGCGGCCGAGGCCGGGCGGTCGAGGCCAGTGATGGTCTGGATGATGCGCGTCCCGCGGTCGACCAGTTTGCGGTTGGCGCGGGTGTTAACGTCCACCATCAGGTTCTGGTAGACCTTGCCGATGCGCACCATGCTGATGGTGGTGATCATGTTCAGCACCATTTTGGTGGCGGTGCCGGCCTTGAGGCGCGTGCTGCCGGTGATCACCTCCGGGCCGACGAGAACGCGAATCGAGACGTCGGCCTGGTCGGGTACATGGTCGCGCGCGACGCAGGCGAAGAAGATTGTTTTGGCGCCGCGCTGGCGGGCCCGTTCGAGTGCGCCGTGTACGTAAGGCGTCGTTCCGCCGGTCGTGCTGCCCATGACCACGTCGTGCGGGCCGATGTTCAGGTCGTCGATCAGCGCGGCGCCGTCCGCGGGGTGGTCCTCGGCACCCTCGATTGATCTACGTAAGGCGTCCCAGCCGCCGGCGATAAACCCCTGAACCATGCTGGGGTCGGAGAGAAAGGTCGGCGGGCATTCGGCGGCATCGAGCACGCCCAGCCGACCGCTGGTTCCGGCGCCCACGTAGATCAGGCGTCCGCCGCTTTCGAAGGCGGCGACCACCAGTTCGATGGCGCGGCAGATTTCGGAGCGCGCCGCGGCGACGGCGGCCGCGACGGTGGCATCCTCGGCGTTCATCAGATCGAAGGCCTCGGCGATGGAGGCGCGGTCGATCCTGGCCGTACGCGGGTTGCGCAGCTCGGTCAGAAGGTGTCCGCGGTCTTGCATCGGTGGCGGTCCGGATTGCGGCATGGGAGGCGGCATTAATTCCTTTTAATGCGGGCAGCCGGCGGCGAGCGCTCGCTGTTGCCGATGCGCCTGCGTCGCGCTCGGTGGCCGGTCGCGGCATGATAACCGCAGGCGCGGGCGGAATGAAGCAACTTTGTTTGACGCCGGCGATGTGTTAGGGTATTATTAGGTAAGAACGGAAGGCGGGCGGTGAAGGCAAGTCGCGTAGCGAGCATGGGGCGCGACCGGCTCGCCCGCATCAGGGAACGGAAATGTTTACTCTGGCAATGCGCCCGCGGCGTGGTGGGCACGCCGTGCAGGTGTTGGGCGCAGATATCGCCGATCGGGCGGCGGTCGGGTCTGCCTGCGCGGAAGACCAAGGCAACCGCCAAGACGCCAAGAACAAAGGCGAGCGCCGGGAGTCTGGCGAGCGCCGGCGAAAGGCGCGCCTAGCGGAGTTGGCGGAGCAGGTGCGACGCATCTGCCGGCGGGGGGCGGTGGATTTGCCGCCGTGCCCGAGCGGCCTGGCCGAGCTGGATGAGGCGCTGCGGGGCGGATTTGCTCGCGGGGCCATTCATGAATTAATTGCCGTGGGTGAGGGGGCGGCCGCACGGTCGATCGCGCTGCTGACCGCCGCTCGCGCGGCTGGCGAGCATAAATCAATTCTTTTCATTGACACCGCCGGCGACTTTTATCCGCCGGGAGCGGCTCAGCTTGGTGTGCCGTTGGAGCGGTTGGTGATCGTGCGGCCGGGCAGCCGCATGGATGCGCTGTGGGCTTGCGAACAGGCTTTGCGCTGCACGGCTGTTGCTGCTGTGATCACGTGTTTGCCGAGAGCGCTGGAGACGCAGATTTCGCGGCGGCTACAACTGGCGGCAGAGGCTGGGCGGAACGTGGGGCTGCTGGTTTACACTCAAAAGGCGGCGGATTCGGGGCAAAAAGCGGCGGATTTCAATCGTCCCTACGGAACTACTGGAACCCGCAACGGCTCAGTTCAGACGTTCGCGGCGACCCGGCTGAGCCTGGAACCGCTGGAAAAGCTAAGGGATGGCAGGCGGGTGGACGGACGGATGGATAGGAGGCGGGCGGATAGCAGAGCCGGCTCGTGTCGAGCCGGTGTCAGCGGATCGGACCTCATACGCGAGGAGTTCGGAGCACGGTTCAAAACAGCGCGGCATTCCGAGAACGGGGCGCCAATTACAAGCGGGGCACCGTTTATAAGCGGGATGCCGTTTGTAAGTGGGGCGCCGTTTGCATCTTCCGGGGTGGCACGCCCCGGCTCTGCTCGGTGGTTGCGGGTCAGGATATTGAAGCTGCGCGAAGGGCAGCCGGTGGAACCGTTTGTACTGGAGATTCCAGAACCGTTTGAGCTGGACATTCCAGGACCGAACCCAATGCTGTTGGGACCATCGGAACTGTCGAGCTCTTCGGAATGCTTGGAGCGGCGGACCGACTTAGTAGCCGAGCATCCCGAACATAAAAATCGTTGGTGGGCACAAGCTGTTTAGTGTCGCCGCGCCATTCGGCCGCGCCGCGGTATCCTGAAGCAGCGGGCACACGCCGCGTCTGCTGCGCCGGGTTACGGGCAGGCAAGCTAAGGTGGCACCGAATCGCGACAGGGCGCCGGTAGGACTCCCGTGCCACTCTTTTACTTCGGCTTCTGACTGCCGGCTTCTGCCTTCCCTATCGCATGCGGCCGCGGAGCAGCAGCAGAACGAACGGGACTACAACCAGCGGCGTGAGACCCGCGCCGCAGCCGGCGGCCGGAACGCTTGCGAAGGGAGCCACGACCTGTTCCGCAGTCGCGTCGCGCGTCACTGATTCGCCGGCGTTGGCCGTGGGCACTACGGTGACGGTGGTGCGGGCGGAACTACCGGCTTGCCCGTCGTTCACCAGAAGTATGAAGTAATACGTGCCGGGCGCGATCGCTT
>JAAYXS010000806.1 GCA_012515775.1 Phycisphaerae bacterium | reverse complement strand
TTCGTTTATCTCGCCGTGAACGAGGCCTTCGGAAGACTGACTGGTTTGAAGAACGTCGTCGGCAAGCGGGCCACGGAGGTGATTCCGCGAATCAAGGAGCTGAACCCGGAGCTGTTCGAGATTTATGGCCGTGTTGCCTCAACGAACAAGCCGGAAAGATTCGAGATCGACTTTAAGCCTCTGGGGCTGTACCTGTCGGTTTCGGCCTACTGCCCCGAGCCGGGTCACTTTGTCGCCGTTTTCGATGACATCAGCGAGCGCAAACAGGCGGAGCTGCGCCTGCGCCAGGCCAAGGAAGAATGGGAGCGAACATTCGACTCCGTGCCCGACCCGATCGCGGTGCTGGACCGTGCCCACCGGGTGCGGCGGGTAAACCGAGCGATGGCGGACCGCCTGGGCGTCACGCCGGAACAGTGCGTAGGGCTGCATTGCCATGAGGCCGTGCACGGCTTGGGTGCGCCACCCGCCTTCTGCCCCCACATGCTCACCTGTGCGGACGGCCAGACGCACACGGTCGAAGTGCACGAGGAGCGGCTCGGCGGCCATTTCCTGGTCACGACCACGCCTTTACGCGACGAGCAGGGGCGCGTTTTGGGCTCGGTTCACGTTGCACGCGACATCACCGCGCGCAAGCGGGCGGAGGAGGCGCTACGCGCCAGCCACGAGCGGCTGAAGAAGGTTTTGGAGGTCGAGACGGTCGGCGTGATGTTCTGGGACCTGAAGACGGGGCACCTGACAGACGCCAACGACACCTTCCTGAAGATGACCGGCTACAGCCGTGGCGACCTGGAGGCGCACCTCCTGAGCTGGCAAAAGTTCGCCCCGCCGGAATACCAAGAGGTTGGCCTGGCCGGGATCCGAAAGTTCCAGGCGACCGGGCGCGCGGGTCCATACGAGAAGGAGTGTGTCCGTAAGGACGGCGCGCGCCAGTGGCTCCTTTTTGCCGGCAGTTCGCTGGGCGACGACACGTGCGTAGAATTCTGCGTGGACATCTCAGCGCAGAAGAATGCCGAGGCGGCGCTGCAAAAGGCGCATGACGAGCTGGAAAAGCGCATTGCGGAGCGGACCGCACAACTGAATCAGACGACCGAGTTGGCCAGGGCTGAACGGCAGCGGTTCTACCACGTGCTCGAGACGCTGCCGGCTTACGTCTGTCTGATGACGCCAGACTACCGGATAGCATTTGCCAACCGGATATTCCGCGAATGGTTCGGCCATTCTTTGAACAGGAAATGCTACGAATTCCTGTTTGATCACGACCAGCCGTGCGAACGCTGCCAAACGTACTCCGTTCTGAAAACCAACGCGCCTCATCGTTGGGAGTGGACCGGGCCGAATGGGCGAACCTACGATGTATTCGATTTCCCGTTCATAGATACCGACGGCGCGCGGCTCATTCTCGAGATGGGCATTGACATAACCGAGCGCAAGCAGGCTGAAAAAGCGCTCCAGGAAGTTAACGAGACGCTGGAACAGCGTGTCGCCCAGCGCACCGCAGAGTTGCGCCAGAGCCGCGAGGATCTCGATCGCGCTCAAGCCGTGGGCCAGATCGGCTGGTGGCGCTTGGACACGCGCAAGAACGTCCTCACCTGGTCGCCCGAGA
>JAAYXS010000805.1 GCA_012515775.1 Phycisphaerae bacterium | reverse complement strand
GCCGGGCAGGGTGAACATGATCTGGCCGGCCGCGTCGCGGGTTTCGGCCGGCAGCGCTTGGCCGTCGGCGTAGATCCAGCAGCGCATCTTATCAGTGCCGTTGATTCGAAAGAGGGGTTCGTGGCGCGGCGTCGAGCCTGGCAGAACATCGAACCGAAGACGCCCGCGCTGCAGTGCCAGTTCGTAGCAGCCCTCCGCCTCGTTATGGCCGTCGTGGTTCAGGTCTCCGGGAGCGTCGGTCACCAGGTGGCCGGCCTCGGGCTGCAAGGCGAGCGGCTCCTGGTAATTGCTAGCGATCTCCTCGGCCTTTTCGGCGTCGAACCCGGCAGGGCAAAACCACAACAGGTGCGTGCTCGACATAACTGGCTGGCTCTGCGTTTCGCCAGCCAGCAGCAGCGATGGTTCTGAGCCCGTTTTGGGCAGGAAGCGGCGCCAGCGCATGTCGCTCGCCGCGTATGGCGCCCAAAGCAGTTCAGCGCCGGCAGGGTTGCTCGTCACCAGAGCGAAGTTGGCCGGGACGTCTTCGGGAGTGGCGGGCGGAGACTCCGCAACAGCGAACTCCGTTTTGCTGTCCAACAAGACCGCCCAGCCAAGACGGTCGGAGGGCCACGGCGCCGGGCCGGCGTCGAGACTGACCTGCATGAACACGCGACCGTCGGCATATATGACATAACGCGAGCTGCACTGGCGCAATTCGGCCGAGCTGTTGACATCGGCGGCATCGGCAGCCAAAGGCAATTCGCGCGAGCCTTCCAGAACCACGCGGGCAGCGGAAGCTTCGAGGACTCTCTGACTCACCGCCGGGCGCATGCCGGGACTAAGCGGGCCGGCGAGCGTCAGTCCGCGCGCGCCCTGCTCGAGGCTTCCTGACCAATCATTAGCCACGAAGACCGGCCAGGGCCCGAGGCCGCCCTGTCCGGCGAGACTTCCCGGTCCTATCGCGTGCCACGCGCAGATCGCGCCTTCGGCAAACACCAGTTCGAAGCGCTCGTGAACGCCGACGAAAACCCGCGGGCCACGGGAGTACGCATACAGTTCGCCGGGGCCGGCATCCTGCCCCGTGAACCATTGCGTGCGGTCGGCCAGCACCAGGTCATCCAGGTGGAAGGTGGCGGGTTTGCTTCCAATGACAGGAATGATTTCCAGGTGACGCATGTCGCGGCGTTCGTGGCCGCGGCTGACGGAGTCCAGATCGACGGTCAGGAGGTTCCAGCCCGCGGACAGTCGAAGGGGTAGGACTGTTTCGCCGAACCCGGTCGGCCCGCCGCTGCGAAGCAAGAGGATTGCATCAGCGCCATCCGGCGGACCCCAGAGGCGCAGCAACAGGGCTCCGAAGTCGCTCCAGTCCTGCGCGGCGCCCTCGGAGGCGGCGCGCTGTAGATCACACACCAGACGGTCGGCGGCGGAGTTCAGGTCGAATGCGAGGCTACGGGCTTCCGGACTGCCGGGCGGCGTGGCGATAGTGGGCTGAGCTGGGGTGTAGGCATCCAGGGATCTCGCGACCGAGGAATCGAGCGAGGAGTCGCTCACAATACTGAACCACTGGGCTTGGGCCGGGTTCTGGAAATCTGCGAGCGTTTGCGCGCCGGAGAGTTCGACGCTGGGATAGTGGGCGGCGACCGAGGCGGGGTCGAGCGGCGGACCGGGCAGGCGCGGGCCGGCGAGTTCGCAGCCGCCCG
>JAAYXS010000804.1 GCA_012515775.1 Phycisphaerae bacterium | reverse complement strand
GCGTTCGTATCCATATCAGAGCCGGTTCGTGCCGAGCCGGGATGAGCAGAGGCGGCTCGCGCCGAGCCGGAATGATGATACTGCGCCTCGCCGCTCCAGCACCACCCGGTGTACAGCAGAACCCCGCAAGCCTACTTGATCAGATGCGCATCCGCCGCCGAAGCCGGCCCCTCGCGGCCGGTGTACGTGCTTACCCCTTGCAGCGTCCAGATGTTATCGCCGTCCACCCCCGCGTCGGGCGTCTTCACCCACTTCACGTATCCACCAAGCACCAGGATGTTCTGTCCGGCGCCGCCGTGCGAAGGCGAATTCGATTGCGCCCGGTCCCGAAACGCGAACTTGCCCAGAAACGATGTGCTCTCGCCGAAAACCGGGTTCTGGTCGGACATCAATGGCAAGTCCGGGTTGTCCTCTGACGACGGGCGCTGCCCGGCCATGTTGAAGTACGTGTAGCTCAGGTTGGCGTCATCGAGGAAGTCGTTGCAGCGCTGCACCTGGTCGACGGGCATCGGGGCGCCGCCGTTCGAGGGGCACAAGAACAAGCGCGGATGAGCGATAAAGGCTTTCTGCAGCAGAGGATACAAATGCCGCCGATTGGGCACCAGCATTATGCCGGGATCCTGGCTCGGGGCCCACGAAGCCCGCGAATTCCAGCCTGTAAACGGCAGACTGGAACCATAGGTCGCCGCGTACTGCTGAACGCCCATCCCCAGAGCCGCCAGATTGGCGGAACAGGCCATCCGCTGCCCACGCTCGCGCAGGTGCAGCAGACTCGGTGCCGCAACGCCAACCATCAGCACGATCATCGCCGCCGCGGCCACGATTTCGCGCAGGTTTCCCAGGCGCACAATGACCGGCGCGCCGCGTTCGACGGTCCGCGTAAGGTCGTCGGCCGGGCGAATCAGGCGGACCGGTCGCCTTGTGGCCGCGACCCGCGCCGCAACCCGCGTTGCCAAGTCGGGCGGGGCCGGGTCCGCTTTGTACTCGTGAAGCGCTTTGAATGCTGCCGTCAGCGTCTGGTGCTGCTGCTGAAGCCCGGCATCAGCGGCCATCCGCAGGTTTAGCTCGACTTGTTCGCTCGCACTCAGCCGCCCGAGGTGCAGATCCAAGAGCTGCTCGTCGAATGTGGGTCCCGGTTGCATACTGAACTCAGCTCACTTGCTCATCGCTGGCGTTCCGGCCGCATCTGCTTATGCCACATCCAGGCGAACCGCGCCACCGCGGCGTGCAACCTGGATTTCACGGTTCCGACCGGAATGTCCAAAATCTCCGCAATATCCGAATACGGCAACCTTTGAAAATATCCGAGCATCAGGATGAGCTGCAGGTGCTCGGGCATTTTCGCAATCACGCTGCGGACGGCGGCACGCACTTCTTCGGCACTGCTCTGCTCGAAGCTCGACTCCTCAGCGGCCGGAACCAACTCGTCTGGGCCCAGCCCGTCGTCGTCGGGGCCGCGGGCATCCAGCGGTTGTTCCAGCCTTCGGCCGCGCCCTCGCAGGTAATCGCGTGCCTTGTTGGCCGCGATCGTGTACAGCCAAGGGCGAAAGGCCCGCTGCGGGTCGAAGGCGTCCGCTGCCAGGTGGACCTGGAGGAAGGATTCCTGCACGAGGTCATCCGCGGCGGCCGCATTTCCGACAAAGCGATGCAGGAAAGCGAACAACTCGTCGGCATAGCGCTGGACAAGAATGTCGAAAGCGCCTTTTTTGCCGGCTAGATGGTCCGCCAGCAACTCCTCATCGCGTCGGGCGTCCACAGCTTCCAACCTCAGGTACGGCAATGCGAGCGGCGAGTTCGCCACAACCCGGCGGATGGGCGGTGAAAAGCGTTAAAGCCTGCCCCTGCCGCTACTTATCGGGCTCGCTCACGATTCGAGGATAACAGAAACCGCAATTTTTTTCGCCCCCGCGCAGGCACAATCGCCGCCTTATTCGAGAGCTGCCCGAACACCCGC
>JAAYXS010000132.1 GCA_012515775.1 Phycisphaerae bacterium | reverse complement strand
GCGCGCCAGGCGGATGCTCCGCCGACGGACCAGATTATCGAGGCGCTGCTCTTCTCGGCGGACGCGCCGCTGAGCCTGAATCGCCTCTCGGAACTGGCCGGCTGCTCGGTGATGGAAGCGCGACTGGCAATCGCCGATTTGAACGCGCGCTACATGGTGGCCAAGCTATCGTTCCGGATCGAGGAAATCGCCCGCGGCTATCAGATGATGACCTTGCCGCGTTTTCAGCCTTGGGTGTCGAAGCTGATGGCGCAGCGCGCTCAAACGCGCCTCAGCCCGGCGGCATTGGAGACGCTTTCGATCATCGCCTACAAGCAGCCCATAATTCGCGCGGACATTGAAGCTATTCGCGGGGTAGCGGTGGGCGAAGTGCTGAACCGCCTGCGTGAGATGGGCTTGGTGCGCATCGTCGGGCGGGCCGAAGTGGTCGGGCGTCCGCTGCTTTACGGTACTACCAAGAAATTCCTCGACGTGTTCGGCTTGGCGGATCTTGAGGATTTGCCACCGCTGGAGGCGCTCAACTTGCGGCGCCGAAAGCCGGCGGGCGATGGCGGCGCAGCCGATGAGCCGAGCGCGGCGCCCGGTCCTGAGCGTCTGGCGGCCAGCGCGTAGGTTTGGAGATCGCGGGGTCACCGGATCGAGGGCGGAAGACTTACCCGGGGGTAATCTTTGGGGGGCTTCGCTCTTCCTTTGAGGGCTTGGTTTTTCCGTATAATGCGAACGTGCCGGAGTTTCTGCGAGGGTAGATGCCGGAAGTTACCAAGCCATCGATCGAGAAGTCCGACCAGTCGGGCGCAGCTTCTTTGAGCCGTGCGAGAGCATTGGCGCTTCGCGTGGACGAGATTGGGCGAAACCGCCCTGATCTGGTCCTAATTCTGCCGTACATGGGGTATTTGCTGCTGTTGGGGCTGGTCGGGCTGGTGCCGGCCCAGTGGGAGTGGGCGGCGATCGTGGTGCGCGGCGTCGGGTCGCTGGCGGTGGTCTACGCGTTTCGGCGCCACCTGCCGGCTCTGGGGCGCCCGTATTGGCTGATCGCGGTGGCGGGCGGGGTGTTGGCGGCGTGGTTGTGGTACGCGGGGCAGTACGCGTTTGACGCGTGGGGGCTTGGCGGGCGACTGCCTCTGTATCCGGGGCGGAAAGAGGTCGTGGACCCGCGCGACCTGCTCGGGGCGGGTCGGCTGTTTTGGGCGACAGCGGTGCTGCGGGTGGCGGTCGCGGTTACGGCCGTGCCAGTCGTCGAGGAGCTGTTCTGGCGTGGGTTCATGCTGCGGGCACTGCTCAACTGGAACGATTTCGAGCGTGTGCCCGCCGGTACGTTCGGCTGGACGGCGTTTATCGGCACTGCTTTACTGTCGACGCTACAGCATCCGGACAATTGGGGCGTGAGCATCGTGTGCTGGTTGTTCTACAACGCGCTGTTTTATTGGAAACGGAGTCTGGCCTGCCTGATGCTGGTGCATGGCCTGACTAACCTCGTGCTGTACTTCTACGTGCTGCGCGTCGGGGATTGGGCATTTTGGTAGGTGCGTGCGGCGGGCCGCCCTT
>JAAYXS010000803.1 GCA_012515775.1 Phycisphaerae bacterium | reverse complement strand
CGCGGGTCGAGCGCATGGACGCCGACTACTACACGCAGCCGGTGCTGGCGGACGAGTGCCGCATCGTCGCCGAGCGTCTGACGGCCGACTGCCTGGGCGGGCGGCGCAGCTTCGGAGACGTGACGGTGCGCTGGCAAACGGTCGCGTTTCGCAAATTCAAGTTCCACACCATGGAGCTGATCGGCCAGACCGCGCTCGACCTGCCGGCCCAGCAGGTGAACACGACGGGTTGCTGGCTCCAGCCGCCGCCAGGGGCCATCGAAGCCACGAACGCGGCGCTGGCGGCTGCTGCGGCGTCGCCGACTCCAAGCCCCGGCAACGGCATAACGAGCCCGGGCGTTGCCACACCAAGCCCGGACGCGAGGGCCATACCGAGCTTGGGCATCAACGCCACGCCGAGCCCGGGCGCGACGCTCTTCGACGCTTTCAGCGGCGTCCGCAACCTGCTGGCCGTCGCCCTGCCGACGCTGGCCATGTGCGACCGCTACGACATCGGCGGCGTGGTTGACGCCTCGCAGCTCGGCGTGATGACGATCATCCTCTACGACCGCTATGAAGGCGGCGTCGGCTACGCCCGCCACGGCTACGAGTGCGCCGCCGACCTGCTGAAACTCGCGTACGACATCGTCGCCGGCTGCGACTGCGACAACGGCTGCCCGGGCTGCGTCGGCCCACCGAATCTGCGCGTCGCGATTCATCACGACCCGGACCTCGGCCGCGGCTACAAAATCCCGGACAAAGCCGCAACGATGTGCCTTCTAAAAGGCTGGCTCGCCGTGAGCCCTGGATAACATTTCCAGACATCAAGGGATCTGGCAAGGGGATTCCATGCGGCGCCCTTCCTCAATCCTGGAAACCGCCTCGCGCGCTTCCTTCCAGGGGAACTCTTCTGCATGGGCGTCGGCGGGACGGAGTTTAAGGCAGTTCTCGAGGGCCTGCAGGGCCTGCTCTCGGTTGTTCCGGCTGGCGTACTCCTCACCCAGCAAGTAGTGGACTGTGGCCTGATGCCACACGCACGTTTCGGGGCACTCCCGATTGGCCTGTTCCAGGTATAGCAGGGTCTGATCGCGGTCGCCCATTCTTTTATAGCACATTGCCACTTTCACCAGGCAATACGCAGCGTCGCACGAGTCCGGATAGTGCTCATGGGCTTTCAAATACGCTTCAATCGCCTCGGCATACCGGTGCTCGTGGCCGAGCGATTCGACCTCATCCATCATCATCTGCTGCTCGACCCACCGGATCATCTCGCGTGCATCCTTCCAGGGAAAACCCTGCGGGTCGCGCACGCCCGGACACAGCTCGACGCACTTATGGAGGGCCGCAAGAGCGCGCTCCCAGTCACGGCGCGCGCTGTACGCCCCGGCCAGATAGAACCAGGTAGCTTCAGACCACCCGCGTAGGTCCGGGTATTCGTGGGCAGCCTGCTCCAGGTACTTCAGTCTCTGATCCTGATCGCCGAGCCAGTCGTAGCAGATTCCGACCATCATCAGTGCGTGCGAGGCGTAGTTCCAGTTCGGGTACTGCTCGTATATCTCAAGGTAGACCTCAATCGCCTCGCGGTACTTGTGCAGCTGGTACAGCAACTCGGCTTTTCCCAGCAGCAACTGCTGGGCAGCGAGGATTCGCCCATCGAATACTCGTGTCCCGGCCGGCGTTTGCAATTCGAAGCGCTCCTCCGGAATCTCCTCATCATAGGTCACGACGGTCACTTCAAACGCCGGCTTGCCCTCGCACCCCAGGTTCATCCACTGCCGAGCGCTCACGACGCGCTTCGTCTCAGTATCGAAGGCAAACCAGAATGAAATGCCCAGGGGCGGGAATCCGCACTGCACAAACGCACAGTTTCTGCCCTGCTCATCGCGCCCGTAGGACTGCTGCCAGTCGGTGGCCTGCGCCTGAAGTTGCGCAAGCAGTGTATCCCCGACCCATGGCCGCAATTGCAGCGCCAAATACCACGCGTGCACCGCATGCTCGAACATGCCCCCCAGGATTTCACCCGTGGCGCTGCGTGGGAAATAGGCCTGCACGGTGTCGCCACGCGCGACGGCAACCACGTCAGGGCTCGCGAAACGCAGGCAATCCAGTTCGTCGCCGCGGCCCTTGGGCCTGATCCAGCATTCAAAGGTTTCGCCATTCGGCTGAGTGCCGGACATGTAAACGGTGCGCACGCCTTCCAAGGCCGCAATCGACTGTTCAAGCGCCCAGGCGGTATCTGCCCCGTCCAGCGCTCCGCGCCCAAGCAGCAGCGCGAGGGTCAGGCCCGCCGCCAACAGCACGCCCGCCGCCACCGGCGCGCGGCCGAGTTCTCGCGCTGCGCCTAACGCCCGTTTCCAGCTGGCCCTGCCCCGCGCGTTTCGCATGTGCGCCGCGCGAGCGCGCAGGATGCGCTGCTCGAGCTGCTCGCGATGCCGCGGACTCACGGCCTCGTGCGGCATCAAGCGACGGAGCTGCTCCTCCAGCGCGTTAATGCTGTGCGGGGGTATGTGCCTTTGACGGCTGAACATCATGAATCTCCTGCGAGTAACTTCTGCAGGCGCCCGAGAGCGCGCGAAATCTGACTGCGAACGGTGGCCGGACTACCGCCAAGGATGCCGCAGATTTCCGCATGTTCGAGGCCCTCAAAGTAGCGCAACGCGATCAGGGCCTGTTGCCGCAGTTTCAGCCTGAGTAGCGCGCCCATCAGCCGGGCCGCGTCCTGCGCCAGCTCGGCCGATGGCGCGAGCTCCGTAGATTGCACACGCCGCGGTTGCCGCAACAGCGCCTCGCGAAGGGCACGCCGGCGGCGACCCTTCCGCAAATACTCGTTTGCGCAATTCGTCGCCAGCCGGTAAAGCCAGGGGCGGAAGGCCGCTTCGTCGCCCCGGAACCCGTCGAACTTCTCCACGACCTTGAGAAACACATCGGCCGTCAAGTCTTCCGCGGCATCCCGCAGGAACACCCTCCGCCGGCAGTAGCGAAAGACAACCTCGGAGTAGCGCTGGTAGAGCTCACCAAAAGCGGACACGTCCTCGCGTGCGCGCACGATCAGGTCCGACGCGGTGCTCGCGGGCCGAGCATCCAGTGGTATGCCTGCACTGCTCATCCGGGCCTGTCGCCTTCGACATCGTGCGGAGGTCTGCGGATAATCTACATCCTTAAGATGCGCGCCGAGCTCAAACGCGGCAAAAGTTTGGGCAGTCCGTTTGCGGATCGGAAGCGTCTCGTTGTCCGCCCGCTTCGCACGGCCATGCACTGACCTAAAATGGGCCGGTCGGCTCTGCTCTGGTATGCTTTGGCGCCATGCTTGGACGAAACCCTGCTTCAGCCGTGATCTTCGACCTCGACGGCGTGCTGACTGACACCGCGGAGTCTCATTTCCAAAGCTGGATGGATGTATCCCGCGAGTTCGGCATCCCCTTCGATCGCGCCGCCAATGACGCCTTGCGGGGCCTGAGCCGCGAGGACAGCTTGCGGCTGTTCCTCG
>JAAYXS010000131.1 GCA_012515775.1 Phycisphaerae bacterium | reverse complement strand
GGACGAGATTGCATCTACCGCCGAGTACAGCGCGGCCGGCGTCGGGCGCGCGTGTCTGTTCACGTTTTGGAGGTAACGAGAGATGAAAAGGTCTGTTGTTGTATGGGTAGCGGTCCTCGCGACCGGTCTGGTCGCTTCAGCCGCCGAGAGAGTAGTTCAGTGCGAGGAGTTTACGGCAACGAGCTGCGGTTACTGCCCATACGCCGGCGAGGCATTCGGAGCGCTGCTCAATAGTTATCCCACCACCTTCGCCGGCATCCAGATTCACCTCGGCGACGCGTACGCCACATCCTGGGGGACAGCCCGCGACACCTTCTACAACGTTACGGGAACGCCGACGGCCTGGTTTGACGGCCTCATCTCGCGGGTGGGCGGCACATCCGGCATGACTTATACCTCGGAGTACAACACCCGCCACAACATTCCGAGCGACATCGAGATGCTGGTCGGCGCGGCCGAAATCGACCCACCCACCAGTCCGCC
Organism: Phycisphaerae bacterium; assembly: GCA_012515775.1. Lineage (GTDB taxonomy): Bacteria > Planctomycetota > Phycisphaerae > UBA1845 > Fen-1342 > JAAYXS01. The sequence continues at coordinate 8,398 of JAAYXS010000131.1, read as the reverse complement.
GACCTACGAAGTCCAGATCAAGCTTACGCTTGAGCCCACGGGCACGGCCAAAACCGTGCGCGTCTACGCCGCACAGGTGCTCGACTACTACCCGACCTCGCCCTCGTACTCGCGCAACTGCCTCCGCAACGCGACCGCGACCGAGGACGTGGCCTTGCAGCCCGGCCAAACCGTGCTGGTCACCAAGACGCTGCAAATTGATACGGCCAGCGCGGCCAACCCCAACGACATGACGCTGATCGCCTGGGCGCAGGCGCCGAATTCCAGCGCACCGGCCGAGGTGTACCAGGCGGCGCTGATGAACTATCCGTTCGAGGCGTTGTACGCGATCAAGATCACGCTGGCGGCGGCCGTGCCCGAATTTATTCCGCCGGATGAGGATACCGCCCTAACGGTGCGCATCCAGAACGGCGGCGAGGACTTGCTGCCGGAATCGGCCCTGATGCACTACCGCTACGACGACGGCGCTTTCGAGACCGCGCCGCTGGTCCCGCTGGGTGGCGAGTACTTTACGGCCACGTTGCCGGCCCCGCCTTGCGGCACCGAGCCGGAGTTCTACTTCAGCGCCCAGGGCGACGGCGGCTCAACGGTCATCTACCCGGAGAACGCGCCGGCTGAGGTGGTGAGGACGATCGTGACCACCATTACCACGCTCATGGATGATGACTTCGAAGAGGACTTGGGCTGGACTGTGTACAACACGCCGCCTCTGACCGAGGGCTTCTGGCAGCGCGCCGTGCCCGGTGGTTTTGGGGATCATTCCCCGGCTAGCGACTACGACGGCTCCGGGCACTGCTACGTCACGGACAACCGTTACAGCAAGGACGTCGACCGGGGGCCGACGATCCTGACTTCGCCGGAGATTGACCTGTCCGGCATGACAGATGTGTACTTGCGTTTTGCCCGTTACATCTATTGCGACGACGCGGGCGTCGGACTTCCGACGGATGACGACTACCTTGACCTCGAGCTGTCCGCGGACGGCGGAACCACCTGGGTCTTGGCGGAGCACGTAACCGGGCGCGGCGACTGGGTCTACACCCAAGTCCGCGTCCTCGACTTCGTGGAGCTTACGTCGCAATTCCAGATGCGTTTCTCCCTGGCCGACGAGCCCGCCAACTCCGTGACCGAGGGCGGCCTTGATGCCGTTTGGGTCTTTGAAAGGGGCTGCTCGGACAGTCCGCATTACGGCCTCGGCGACCTGAACTGCGACGGCGCGGTGAATGTGTTTGACATTGACCCGTTCGTGTTGGCTCTGACGAGCGGCGAAGGGTACTACGCTGTCCATCCCGATTGTGATGCCATGCTGGCCGACGCCAACGGCGACGGCGCCGTCAATGTGTTCGATATTGACCCGTTTGTACTCTTGTTGACCGGCGGCGGAAAGTAAGACTCTGGAGATCAGTAAGACTCTGGAGATCGAGCCTGAGTGCTGCGCGGCCGGGAAGCGCTATTGCGCCCCTCCCGGCCGCTTGCTTTGCCCGGCGCCACCCGCGCCGCCGGCGGCGCGGCATGCCAAGCGCTATGCGCCGCGTCTATGTGGGGTGCCGTGTAGGGTGTTGTGTAAGGTGCCGTGTAGGGTGCCATGCCCAAGCCCGCGCAGCGGGCGCGGGCATGCCATCGCCAACAGGCCCACATCTGGCGCGGTTAACGACGGCATGCCCGCGCTTTAGCGCTTGGGCATGGCACCCACCTTAGCGCATGGCACCCGTTTTAGGCATGGCACCCGCTTTAGCGCATGGCACCCGCCTCGCCGAAGCGAAGCGCTGCACTACTTTCACCCTAACGTTGTGTCGCCGGGGCAGATTGCGTGGCCTTGTTCGCCGCGCCGGTCGGCATTAGCGTAGCCGGACGCGCGGGCTCGCGCGCCGCGGCGCCGGCAGAAATCGGAATGCGCAGGCTGTCGGCCACCGGGTCGTCAGTAGTCACGGAAACCGACGCGGGTTTCTTCGCCGGCAGTTCATATCCCGCAGGCACGCTCAACACGACGAACTGCTGCCCATCTTCCTCGACAATCTTCGCCTGCAGGGCCGGGTCACTGGCGACCGCGGCCAGGGCCCTCCCCGGCGCGCCGGCCCACACCAGCCGCGTGCGCAGCTCAGTCGGGCGTTCTTCTCCGGCCGGCAGCGACAGCGCCCTGGGCTCAGCTCTAAGGCGGGCTTCAACCGCGCCGAAGTAGCGTACGGAATCCTGCGGCGCCTCCTCGAGGCCTGTTTCGATCATGACCGAACCACGCACCTTGTCATTCGGCCAGGGCGGGCTGACCGTGATGTCTAGTGTGTACTTTTCGCCGGGTTCAATTTCGCGCAATTCCGCCGAGGCGTGCCCCTCGCACGCTGCGACCTTGGGATGCAGGGGGCCGCCGTCGCCGCGCGTCAGGGTGACGGTCTTTGTCACTGGGCCGGCGTCGCGCGGGATTGTGCCGAAATTGACGACTTTTGGATCGGCCTTGAACGCGGCCAGAACGCGCCCTTTGCACGTCAGTTCAACCTGAGGATTATTCACGTCGTTGGTCTGTACACGGATTTTGCGCGTGAACTCGCCCTCGCGCCCGCTTGTCGCGATAGTGACTTCGATATCCTCTGTCTGACCCGGCTGAATGGTGCGGCTCTTCGAGCCGGAGATTTTTGAGCCGCAGCAGCCCTTAATCTCTATGTTCAGCGGCCCTTCCCCTTCGTTCTTGGCAGTGAAAGTGTACGTCGCGGCTTTGCCGTTCCAGATTGCCGGCTTCTCAATCGAGTCCTTCGCGCAGGACCATCGCGGCTGGGGTTGATCGGCGGGCGGCGGCGTCAGGCCCAGGGACGGCCGCTCTCCTTCCGGGCCGGGCGGTGCGTCGGTGGCCATCATCGCCGCCCCCTTGTTCAGGACAATTGGCTGAGGCTTGTTGAGCATTCTGGGGCGGCTGGAGGCCTGTTTGGCACTCGGCTGAGCCGCGTTAGGCTGGGTTTGGGCGGCGTTCGGACTCTGCTCCGCCACCTTCTGTTCGATGAGCTGTTTGAGCGCGTTCACGTCCTCCGTTTGGACTTGTGCCCCCATATTAGCTGCCGGCTTGGTGGCCGGCGTTTGACCGGCATTGGGGATATTCGCCGGCGGGTTGGCCCGAGCCGTGCACACCACCGCCGCCAGCATCACCAGGTGAAGGGCTCCGACCGAGCCCGCTCGAATGTCCCATTTCTTCAGCACCTTTCGCAATGTCATCCGGTTCTCCTTTTTGGAAGCCGTACTACAAACACAACCAGAGCCGCCCGCACTCCGGGCGCACCCTGGCACGAACTCGTCGACAAGATCCGGGTCACACCAATTACCCAGCTAGATGGTTGGACACAAGGCAGGTCGACAAGTTAGCCGGAAATCGCGGCTGACCCCACAGGCCGGCGCCTGAGCGTCAGCCGGCTGTCGCTCTTCATGCGACACCAAAAATCGGGGCACGCTGGCAAAGCCCGTCGGCCCGCCAGCGTGCCCAACTAACCCCTCGCGTTCCCCAATCATTCGGAGAGCGTTATCTGTTCCGTAGCGTTGAAATCAGTCAGTGGGGCGGCGCGTATGCCGTCCGGCGTCAGGGCGTACAGCTCATCGCCGATGAAGGCGGCCCGCTGCCATTGCGGCCACCAGGCGACCGGCTGGCCGACCGATGCGACCCGCCCCAACTCAGCGAATCCTACGGCCGGATCGACGCTGTAGCAGAGCACGCCCGCGAATTCATAACTGTAGTAATAAGTGCCGCCTTCGGAGGTCAGCACAGCCGGCAGCGCGATCAACGTCTGGCCGTCGCGCTCGATGATCGTGAAAGCCTTATGCGTCGTGCTGATTTCCGAGTAGCTGCCCCAGCTTCCGAGACTGAGCTGCTGAACGACCTGGGGATTGGTCCAGTCGCTCACGTCGAACAACGAAAGTTGAATTCCCTTGACGCTCGTCCTGCCCCACTCGTCTTCATCAGTAGTGCGGCCGACGCCCATGAGATGGTTTTCGCCGAGGGGGTGGAGGTATTCGCTATAACCCGGCATTTCCAGCTCGCCCACGAGACGCGGGTCCTGCGGGTCAGACAGGTCCAGCACGAAGAGCGGGTCGATTTGGCGGAACGTGACGACGAAGCCGTGATCGCCCAGGAAGCGAACGGCGTATATCTGCTCGTTGGTGCCGAAGTTCGCGACCGAGCCGAGGATATCCAGCGCCCCGTTGTTCTCGCCGAGCACGAAGACCGCGTTGTCCGGTTCCTGTGGGGCGGTCTGCGTGTCGGCCTGGTCCTGCGCGGAATCGGGCGGCGGGGCGTCGTCGCCGGAGGACGTATTGCCGCTCTCGGCGACGGCCACGCTGACTACGACGTCGTTCCAGAAGACGCCCCCGTTGCCAACGCGGTGCGTGGCCACCCGCAGGTTGCCCTTGTGTTCGCTCAGCGAGAACTGGTTCAGTAGCCGCCCGGGGACGGAGCCGCTGGCGGTGTAGCGCGCGGCGCCGTCTTCGCCGAAGCTGAACTTATGTATGACCGTGTTCTCGCGGTAGTTGTCCTCCGGGTCGTACGCGGAATCAGTGAGGTACAGCGCTTCCGGCGAGGCGTAGATCGTGCCGGCGTCGGCCAAGACGGCCACCGACTCGACGATCGTCTCGACATTGGCGGCGTCGAGCGTGAGCACGGCCGTCATGGCGCAACCATCCGGCGCTTCCGGGCGCAGCCAGTTGGACCACGGCACCGCGTCCGCGGATGCACCGCCGGACGCACGCGCCTTAGGCATGACTTCGGTGAGCGTCATGCGGTTGATCTCGCGCGGCGTGGGCTGGGCCGGCAGCTCCGGCACGACGGTCAGCACCACGATCAGGCGCCCACCGGTCAAGCGGCTGGAGACGAGGCAGCCGTCGAGCTCAAGGCGGTGCGTGATGGCAGGGCTGGCGGGATCCGAGATGTCGATCTGGATCACGCTGATCTTGGCGCGCGGGTAGTAGGGGGGCCACATCATGATTTCAGCGCCGTCAGGAGCGGCGGCGCCGACACGGGCGCCATCGGCCTGACTGCCGAGCGCGATGATCGTTTCGTCCCGCAGGTAGAGCGCATCGATCCACACGCCGAGGTCCACATTCGCGATTTGGGCCAACGCCTCAGGCGGGCTGGCCTGCACGATTCGCAGGGATTGTTCCTTGGCGATGTAGAAGTACGTACCGTCGCTCTTGAAGACGTCGCTTTCATCGACGCCAGTTTCCTGGAGGTTCGTGGTCGAGTACGCGGTTGAATCGCCGGTCGCATCAGGGGCAGCGTTCACGGCGTTATCTTCCGCGGCGCCTGGCGCCAGCGTGGGAATTCCGCCAAAAAGCCAGCCGCTGCGCCTTTGTGCGCGAGTTTGTTGGATCGCCTGCTGCTGAAAGTAAGAGAGCAGGGCGGCCTCGGAATCGAACGGGATGAGTTTAGGGTTGCCGGCCTGCTTCGACGGTCCGGGGGGCGGAAGGCAGCCTTCCGAAAGGAAGGCGACCAGAAACAACGCAGGCAGGACCACTCGCTTCGCCATAGCCGAACCTCCTGGGTCAGAGCCGGAAGGCTGGAACTTTGACAGGCCGGGAGTTCGAAAGCAGGCCCGTCTTACAAGGCGTTAAGCTCCGATTTTTGGGCTTGTTCGCGATGTAAGTTTGTAGGTGGATTACAGGTGTCAGGTCGAGAGGGCGAGCTGAGGTCCTATAAAATCTCGCCTTCCGAGCGGCTGTTAAATTTTTTCCGTTTCGAAGCGTTTTTTCGGGTCCGCGACGGAATTTTCTGTGTGACGAGTGCGTTTCCCTGTTGCAAAGGGGGAGAAACCTGGTATTATACGGAGCCCCGCTCGAAAGAGCGGGCGATCTTTGAAAAGTGAACAGTGGACGAAGCCGCGAGAATGTGCCGGCGTGAAGGCCCTCTGCAGAATGGGCCGGCGCGCCGGGATCCGCAGCAAAAATCGTCGGTGCCGTTGCGTTGGTGTGGCGGCATAAACCGACGAATGTTGCTCGAACATTCTCGATGCAGACGTGAGTGTTTGAGCCTAAGCCGGAAAATGGGACCGCTTGCCTGACGGCGGCGGTTTCTCAAATTCTTTTCGAAGAGTTTGATCCTGGCTCAGAACGAACGCTGGCGGCATGGCTAAGACATGCAAGTCGTACGGGACTGGCCGTGGGCAACTGCGGTCGGTTCAGTGGCGGACGGGAGAGTAATGCATGGGTAACGTATCCTTGACACGGGAATAACAGCGGACCGCAAGGTTCTTTAGCGAAAGTGCTGCTAATGCCCGATGAAGTCGCCGGGTCGCATGGCCTGGCGTCCAAAGGGCGGGGACCGGGTAACCGGCCTGCCGGTCTTGGAGCGGCCCATGTCCTATCAGCTAGTTGGTGAGGTAATGGCTCACCAAGGCTACGACGGGTAGCGGGCGTGAGAGCGTGGCCCGCCTCATCGGGACTGAGACACTGCCCGGACACCTACGGGTGGCTGCAGTAACGAATCTTGGGCAATGGGCGCAAGCCTGACCCAGCAATGCCGCGTGCAGGAGGAAGTCCTTCGGGATGTAAACTGCTGTCAGGGTTTCGCAAGCAAAGCGGGTGAATAATCCGCCGCGTTGAGCAGACCCAAAGGAAGCCTCGGCTAACTCTGTGCCAGCAGCCGCGGTAAGACAGAGGAGGCTAGCGTTGTTCGGAATCATTGGGCTTAAAGCGGGTGTAGGCGGCTGCGCAAGTGTCTTGTGAAAGCCCCCGGCTCAACCGGGGAATTGCTGGGCAAACTGCGTAGCTTGAGGTCGGTAGGGGTGCCTGGAACTCTAGGTGGAGCGGTGAAATGCGTAGATATCTAGAGGAACGCCAGAGGCGAAAGCGGGGCACTGGGCCGATTCTGACGCTGAGATCCGAAAGCGTGGGGAGCAAACAGGATTAGATACCCTGGTAGTCCACGCCGTAAACGATGCACACTAGATGTCGGAGTCTCTGATGGCGCCGGCGTCGTAGGAAAACTCCTAAGTGTGCCGCCTGGGGAGTACGGCCGCAAGGCTAAAACTCAAAGGAATTGACGGGGGCTCACACAAGCGGTGGAGCATGTGGCTTAATTCGAAGCAACGCGAAGAACCTTACCCGGGTTTGACATGCTTGGATGCCCGCCGGGGATAACTCGGTTGGGCTGCCCTTCGGGGTGAAACTTGCACAGGTGTTGCATGGCTGTCGTCAGCTCGTGCTGTGAAGTGTCGGGTTAAGTCCCTTAACGAGCGAAACCCCTGTCGCTAGTTGCCAGCGCGTAATGGCGGGGACTCTAGCGAGACTGCCGGCGTTAAGCCGGAGGAAGGTGGGGATGACGTCAAGTCATCATGGCCTTTATGCCCGGGGACGCACACGTGCTACAATGGCGCGTACAAAGCGACGCAAGACCGTGAGGTGGAGCAAATCGCAAAAAACGCGCCCCAGTTCGGATTGGAGTCTGCAATTCGACTCCATGAAGTCGGAATCGCTAGTAATCGCGTATCAGCTACGACGCGGTGAATGTGTTCCTGAGCCTTGTACACACCGCCCGTCAAGTCATGGGAGCTGGTAGCACCCGAAGTCCGCTTAGCTAACCTTTTAATCGAGGGGGCGGCGGCCGACGGTGAGACCGGTGACTGGGACTAAGTCGTAACAAGGTAGCCGTAGGGGAACCTGCGGCTGGATCACCTCCTTTCTAGAGGATACCTAGATCGCTCCGGCGGCTTGCCGCCTGAGCGAACTAAAATCAGCGCATTCTTACCTGGCCCTTAGCGGCTGGGGCGCGGCGGAGAAATCCGTCGCCCGGCAACGTCCACTGTTCTCTTTTTTTATGCGCCCTATTGTCGGCGCTTTTGGCCCAAATTAAGGGCAACCAAAGATGAACTGGAAAGCGCTCCTCCAGGAAACTCTTTCCGGCCTAACGCGAACGCACGCGCACGAACCTCTCTCCGAAATCCAACGCATTCTCCGTGGAGTCCTGGGCTTGGACGAAATCCACTTCCAGGGCCCCGACGGCCATCAGCTGCCCCCCGACGCCACTTTTCAGCAGGCGCTCGAGCAGTACGCAGCCGTGGTTGTCAGGCTACAGCTAAAGCCGGCTGCGGCGCTCGCTGCGGCGCCAGCCGCTACGGCACCCGCTGCCGAATCGCGCTTCCGCGAGGGCGCCCCGCCCGCGGATGTTTCGAAACTTTCGATGGACGAGCGCACGGATCTGTTCCTGCGGGAGTTCATGCGCCTGGAAAACCGGCACGATTTCATGTGGGCCGGGTACATCGTGCGCGAAATGCTGCCGCGGCTGGGCTTCGCACCGGAAGAAGCCAAACTGGTGCTGGATCATCTGCGGGCGGAGAAGTTGGTCACGATCAGCAAGGTTCCCAATCCCAAGAACCCGGATTTCCCGGCGACCGGCGTGCACCTGAACCGCGAGCACCCGCGCGTCCAGGCCCTG
>JAAYXS010000802.1 GCA_012515775.1 Phycisphaerae bacterium | reverse complement strand
TCCTCATCAGCGCTTTCGCCCCAGAAAGCGCGCAATGCAATGAAACCGTCACACTCACCGCGACGGCCGTCGGCGACCTTGACGGCGGCGAGATAGCCTATAGCTGGTTACAGATCAGCGGGCCGGGGGTACAGATTCTCAACGCTAACGAGGCCGAGGCCACCTTCGTTGCTCCATCACTCGCTTCGGATGCCGTTTTGGCCTTCGCGGTTGTGACCACCAACGAGCGCGGCGATTTCGGGCGGGCGGACGTCTCGGTGCTCATCCAGGCCGACCCGGATTACGGCGCACAGCCGGAACCGGGCGTCGCCGGCGCGCCGGTGGCCCGCGCGGGTCCGGATCGCGAGATCACGGAGGCGCTGCCGGTCACGCTGGACGGCAGCAATAGCCGCGGCGATTCGCTGACGTACGAATGGACGCAGATTCCAGCGGCCACAGTAGAGCTAACGGGCGCGGACACGGTTAAAGCTACCTTTACGGCGCCGGCATTCGTCCCGGGCGGGATCAACGACCTGGAATTTACGCTGACAGTGCGCGACCGCCGGGGCCGCAGCTCACATGACACGGTTTTGCTGAAGGTGATGGAAGGTACGGGGGCCGAGCCCGAGCCGCACGTGCGTCTGACGACGTCCAAGGGTGAAATCGTGGTGGAGCTCGACCGCACGAAGGCCCCGATTTCGGTGGACAATTTCCTGCGGTACGTAAGGGATGGCTTTTACGATGGAACGATCATCCACCGCGTGGACTCTGACGTGATTCAGGGCGGCGGCTTCCGGCCGGGACTAAAGCCCAAAGAAGGAACGCGCGACCCGATCGTTAACGAGGCTGATAACGGCCTGAAGAACCTCAAATACACCATTGCCATGGCCCGCACGAGCGATCCGGATTCGGCGACATCGCAGTTCTACATCAACCTTGAAGATAACCCCGAGTACGACTGGCGCCCCGGCCAAGGCGGCTACGCCGTGTTTGGCAAAGTCATCAACGGAAAGGATGTCGTGGACGCGATTGGGGCAGTCGCGACGGAAGCGCGCGGCGAGTTCAAGACGGTCCCCATTTTTGATGTGCTGGTGGAGAAGGCGGAGCGGATCGCCGGCGATTAGCGCGTCGGCTAAGTCCGCGCATCGCTGCCGATCCGCCTAAAGGCTGCCAGCGCGCGCAGCCTGTGCTAAACACGCTCGACAACCGGTGCAGACTACTGAATTAGCGGGGCAACATCGGCTGCGAACGCCCGGGCGGCCGCGGCGATGCAGGCCCTCCAGTCGGCGCCGTATTGCTGGACCATCTCCGGGTGCTCATAGGCGTAGATTACTGAGCGCGACGCGTTGACGACGGCGCCCGTGCCGTCGCGCCGGAAGCATGGGCGGCACTCGGCTGCGCTGGCGCCCTGCGCGCCGTAGCCCGGAACAAGGAACGGCGTGCGCGGCAGTTGCACCCGCAAGGTCGCCGTGCTGGTGAGGTCCTTCGGCGCGACGACCGCCCCGACGCACGACAGACCGCAGTGGCCGATCAAATCGCTGCGGCGGCCCCAACGCTCGACCAGCCGCCCCATCATTTCGTATAGCCGCACCGATCCGCCGAAGCCCGCGAATTCGTGTACTTCGTCGGCCCCAGGATCCGAAGGGCGTACCAGGATGAAGACGCCGCGGCCGCCGGCTTTGGCGGCTTCAATGAACGGCCGCACAGCGCTTTCGCCCAGGTAACCGGCGAGCGTGACCGCGTCGGGTATGCTGGCCGGATCGACGTCGGAGAAGGGCGGCTCGACCAGGTGTGCTGCGGCATATAGACGCGCGGTAGATCCGATGTCGCCGCGCTTTATGTCGCCAATGACCAGTAGGCCCAGGCTATGGGCGTATGCAATCAGCCGGTAGTAGGCGGCGATTCCGGCCTGATGGAAGACTTCGAAGAACGCCGAGTTGATTTTGACCCCGGGGACGACCGGGGCGACCGCGTCGAGGACCACACGGCAGAACTCTTCAGTTGCCTCGGCGGCCGCTGAAGCGGTATTAGCGTGTCGACGCAATTCGGCGGGGAGGCGTTCCAGAACGGGGTCGAGCCCGACGATGGCGGGCGTAGCGCGCGCCGCGACGGCGGCCGTCAGCCGATCAGCAAAGTGTTCCATAGTGCGTCATATTGGACTGTGGCTCGTAGAGTGGCTAGTGGACGGGCTACGGGTTCCGCTATTCACTGCCCACATTCACTCAACTCACCATTCACTAATAACCATTCACCGGCGCCTTGCACGCCGCTCCATTAGGGCACAGCCAGCCGCTGCGCCACGGGCGTATCCTACGATTGCCACGGCATTTGGTCGAGGAAATCCAGGATTTCCTGCTCGTGGCCCGCCGGATTTACCTGGCGGAACACTTGCGCGATCCGCCCCGCTTCGTCGATCACGAAGCTGGTGCGGAGTATGCCCAGCCGAAGCTGCCCATCGCTCCCGCGCTTCTCGCCCCAAGCGCCGTAGCGCTCGGCCGCCGCGTGGCTCTCATCGGCCAGCAGCGGGAACGTAAGGCGGTACTTCTTGGCGAAAGCCGCGTGGCTTTCAGGCGCATCGGGCGAGACGCCCAGGACGACCGCGTTGCGTGATTCGAACTCATCCAGCGCGTTGCGAAAGCCGCAGGCTTCGCGCGTGCAACCGGGTGTATTGTCCTTGGGGTAAAAGTACAGCACCACGCGGCGGCCACGATACGAAGCGAGCGTGTGCATTTCGCCGGTTTCGTCCGAAAGCGCAAAGTCGGGCGCCGGCATGCCAGGCCTCAACTGGGCATGCGCTGAGGGCGAACCGGCGTGCTGCGCGGCCGCAGGAGCTGAGTGTGAGGCTCTCCTGCGGCCGCGGGGCGAGTCTTCGTCGTCTTCCTCCTCTTCGCCTTCCTCCTCGCTGCGGGGCTCGTCGGGCTCGTAGAGGGTGGGCCCTTCCTCCATTTCGGATTCGACGTCCAGCACTGAGGCGCCGCCGGGTCCCGGCTCTTCGAAGCCGGGCATGGTTAGGCCGGTTTCCTCAGGGTACGGGCGCAGCTCCTCGGGTGGAGGGGGGGCTGGTTTGGGCGGGCGTGGAGCCGCAGGCTTCCTGACCGGCTTGCGAACCTTCTTAGCGGCCGCTTTCGGAGCCTTCTTGGGAGCCGCTTTCCGCGTTGCCTTCTTGGCTGCCTTTGGTGCAGCTTTCTTGACGGCCTTCTTGGCAACCTTCTTCTTGGCCGCCGGCCGGCGGGCACCACGGGCAGGAGCTTTCTTTTTGGCAGTCTTAGCCTTCTTCTTCGCCACCTTGGAAGTTTTCTTAGCGCCAGCTTTCTTTTTCTTTGCCATCGCGCACCCTCAGTAGCAAACTAGCATGAGTAAAGCGGATCCGGTGAACTTCGCGCGTCAACGCGAAACTCTCACGCCTCTGCCGCGCGACACGATCGCGCGCCCGCTGCACCGTTCCCGAGTCCGTCGCGGCCGCGCTTTGAACTACTCACCAATCCGCGACGGTGCGTCATATAATAAACGCGTTTTGTGCGTTTCGCGACAATAGGGCGCACATCAAATCTTGGCGGCGCTGGGCAGAGGTATTGTGCATCTTCGCAGTCGTCATAATCGATCGGCGGAATGCAGTGCTGGTCAGTTGTCTGACTGGAGAGATTTCGAGATTCAGCGTTCTTTCCGTAACCGCGCACGGCCTTTGAAACGGCGCTGGCGCGATTGCCATAAGCTCTTGTGCGATAGAGGGTTACAGACTCTTGCGAGCGGCCAAATTTGCCTGTGTAGGAGGTGCGTCGAGAACACGCCCGGCAGACTATGGTTGGCACCGTTCGTCATGCGCGGCCACTTTGCGGGCCCGATCCTCGCCGACGCTAGCTCCACCTTCGCCCAGACCCACTTCTCCAACGGGCGGTTTCCGCGCGCCCGATTCCGCAACGCGAACCGCCTGAATGGATGCACCAGAGACCGGATCGTGTTGAAAACCGACGCCCATGCCCTGACGTGCGAACGTGATACCCGAAACATCGCCTCCCAGACCCCAGATGTTTACAGCGGGGCCACCGAGATCATCACTGACCAAGTTGACGGCCGGCTTCGGTACGTAGAACTCGAGCCAGTTAATGGGCTCGGGCTCGATGCACAGAGCCTCCTTCTCCTCGGGCGTCAACTCGGGTTCTGTGAACTGGCCCACCAAGCCCGGCCGCGGCTGCAACGGGCGCCCTTCAACGGCTACCGTAGCGCAGATCGTACTGGTGTGCGGCTCAATCACTATGAGTTCATCGGGCGAGGGCGGCACGTCAAGGGTCGAGCACCACGGTTGTGCGCCACGCGTCGGGCACGCCGGCGCTGCCGAAGTCGTCGGGCGCGATGGGGCCGCATCGGTCGCCACGCAGGGCGTGCCGCTAGCGCAACCCAGGAGGATTGAACACGAGGCAGCCAGCACGGTAAGAATGATGGTTGTCGTCCGCATGGCTGTGGATTACCCGAAGCGGAAGAAATTGGCAAGCAATTTCTGGCCGCCAGGCGTCAACAAACTTTTGGGTTGGAACTGCACGCCGAAGTCGTCCGGTAATGTGCCGGGTTCGATAATCAGTAAATGAAAGCGGTGACAAGCATGCGCCGCAGAGGCCCGCAAGGCTTTACCAGCCCGGCGCCCAGATATACATCATCTGCGGCGCGGGACTGGTCAGCCAATCCGGCAACTGGATATTGACCATGTTGACTTGGGGCGCGGGCTGGTCTGAGCGGGCGTAGACGTTAGCCCGGTAGCCCCAGGGCCGGGCGTATTCGACCACGAGCACGTTTTCATCACACAGTCCGGCGGCTGCCTTGGCCGCCCCGACAGCTTCGTATATGCCGCCGACTTCGTCGACCAGGCCCTGCTCGTGTGCCTCGGGCCCCAGGAACACGCGGCCGTCAGCAACCGCGCGCAGGTGTTCTTCGTCGAGTTCCGGTCGGCCGTCCTGCACCGCGTTCAGGAAGCGGGCGTACATCCGTGCGACGAGGTCGTTGAACATTTCGCGGTCGCGCGGGGACATCTCGCGAAAGAGAGCGCTGGCGTCTTTGAGGTCGCCGCTTTTGAAAATGCGCATGCTCAGGCCGATTTTCTCCATCGTGCCGGCCACTCCCGGCAGTAGCATGATGACGCCGATACTGCCGGTGAGCGTCGTGGGCTGGGCGTAGATTTTGTCCGCGGCGCAGGCCAGGTAGTAGCCGCCAGAAGCCGCGACATCGAGCATGCTGGCGATGACCGGCTTGCCGGTGCACTGCTTAAAACGCAGCACTTCCTGGTACATCAGGTCGCTGGCGGTGACGGTGCCCCCGGGTGAGTTAATGCGCAGGACGATGGCCTTGACCCGTGCGTCGCGCGCGGCGCGGTCGAGCTTTTCCTTGAACAGCGCCACCGGGTTTTCGTCCTGCACGCCCAGCAGCGACCCGCCACGGTCGTTCTTGAGTACTCCTTCGACGTCGATCAGCGCGATCTTCTGGGTGGCCAGCGGGGCTTCGCGGAGGACGACGTGCTCTTCGAGCTTGCGATCCGCCCTGACCGGCGTGATCATGAACGAAGTCGGCCCGCAGCCGGCCAGCATGAGCAGCAGGGCCGCTGCCGCGGATATCGGGGCAGTCGTGAAAGCGGCCCGCCTACGGGTGTTGCACAAGTCGCGGGCGGCGCATAAATGCGAAGTTTGGGCCGAGCGAATCGCGGTGATCATCTGTTATACTCCTCCTCGACGGGCTCGCGGCCGCGGCCCATACGCTGCTTGCATTACAGGGTGCGCATGATACGCATTTCTGACGCCGAGTTCGACCGGGCGGTTGAAGAGGCGTTGGCCGATATCCCGCCGGATTTCGCGCGCTACCTGGAGAACGTCGTGGTTGAGGTGCGGGCGCGCCCGGACCGCAAGCTGATGGTCAATGAGGACGTGCCGGAGGATGCGTTGGGCGTGTACATCGGGGTGCCGCTCGACGAGCAGGGGTCGGGCGCGCTGTACCCGCTGCCGGACCGCATCCTGATCTTCCGCGAGAATTTGTGTGCCATGTGCGAGTCGCGCGAGGAGCTGATCGACGAGATTCGCATCACGGTCCTGCACGAGGTGGGGCATCATTTTGGCCTGGACGAGGACCGGCTGGAGGAACTGGGGTACGGCTGAGCGGTGAACGTAAATGCTGGGGCCGGGCGTAGGTCAAAAAAAGGCGGTCGCGCTTGCGACCGCCGTTCGTTAATGCGGCTGACTGGAGTCGAACCAGCACGGGCTTATCGCCCACAAGGACCTGAACCTTGCGCGTCTGCCAATTCCGCCACAGCCGCGGAAGACCGGGCCGGCAGCAACTTGCGTTTGCCAGTGCCCGACGAAAGAATCATGATAAAGGTTTGTCGGCCAACGTCAAGGAATAGCCAGGGGCCGGGTTTGCCGCTGGGCCGTTGGGCGTGCCGGTGCGGTGGCCGGCGAAGGCGGTTTGGCTTGAAAGTGCGGGAGTGAATGGCGGCCAGCTTTCGGAACGGAAACCTATTTGCTGGAACGCGACATGAAAACCGCCGGGTCGTCGTGACCGGGCAGGTGGGCGTGGACAAAGGGCCGTTTATCGACGAGATGGCCCGGCTGGCCGAGTCGCGGGGCGATCCGGTACGTGTATTTCACATCGGGCAGATGATGTACGCCGAGGCGCCCGACGTGCGCCGCGGCCGGATTCTCGATCTGCCGCTGGCCCGGCTGAACGCCCTGCGGCGCTCGGTGTTCAAGGACGTTTTGGCGCAGATCGACACGCCGGAGACGGTCATCATAAACACGCATGCCGCGTTCCGCTGGAAGCACGGGCTGTTCCCCGCCTTCGACCACGACCAGATGCTCGACATCGACGCGGACGTGTACGTCACGCTGGTCGACAACGCCGACGCGGTGCACGAGCGGCTGATGCGCGAGCACGACCTGCCGCACACGCTGAAGGACATCCTGGTCTGGCGCGAAGAGGAAATCCTGGCGACTGAGGTGCTGGCCAACGCGATTCGGGGGCACGGGCACTTCTTTATCTACGCCCGCGGCAACCAGGACTCGGCCCTGATTTCGCTCTACCGCCTGATCTTCCGCCCGTATATGAAACGCGTTTACCCGTCCTTCCCCATGACGCACGTGATGGACATGCCCGCAGTCATGGCCGAAATCGACGCCTTCCGGGCCACGCTGGGCGAGTACTTTATCACGTTCGATCCGGGCGACATGGACGAAAAGCGGCTGCTCTTCGAGGCCGGCGCGGCCACGCAACGCGGCGAATCGAGCTTCACAATAAAGGTGAACGGGCGCGACCTGACGTTCAGCGTGGCCGACGTGAGCAGCGTGGCCCGCGACATCGACGCCCAGATCTACGCCCGCGACTTCAAGCTGATCGATCAGGCCGACATGATCGTGACGTTCATCCCGGAGCTGCCGGACGGCAAACCGGGGCTCTCTTCGGG
>JAAYXS010000801.1 GCA_012515775.1 Phycisphaerae bacterium | reverse complement strand
CAGGAGGTGCTGGACATCGAGGCGACCCAGATCGATCCGCCTCCGCCGCTAGGGGCCAACGTGGACACCTCGTTCATCCTCGGCTTGGGCAAGGTCAAGGACGAGGTGAAGATACTGCTGGACGTCGACAAGGTCCTCTCGGCCGCGGAGCTGAGCGAGCTCGAACAAAGCCTGCAGGGCTAAAGCCACCTCACGGGCGCGGCGCGCGGCGCCGTGCGGGCAGAAGAAACCATGGCCCTGCTGGTGGTCGATATCGCGGATCTGGCCGTATCCCGCGACCCCGACACCACGCTCGTTACCTACTCTTTGGGTAGCTGTATCGGCGTGAGCATCTGGGATCCGGTGGTGCGAGCGGGCGGCATGTTGCACTACATGCTGCCCGATTCCGCACTGTCGCCGGAGAAAGCCGGCAACGCCCCGGGCATGTTCTGCGACACGGGCGTGCCGCGCTTGTTCCGCGCCATATACGAACTGGGCGGCATCAAGAGCCGCCTGATCGTCAAGGTCGCCGGCGGTTCAATGCTGCTCGATGACCGCGGGACCTTCAACATCGGCAAACGCAATTACCTCGCGCTGCGCCAGCTATTCTGGAAGAACGGCGTCATGATCGATGGCGAGGACGTAGGCGGCTCGGTCAGCCGCACCCTGCGCCTGCACGTCGGCACCGGCGAGGTCACCGTCAAAACGCGCGACCGGGAGGTGCCCTTGTGATTGCCCGCACGCTGGAACAGATCGTCGAACGCGTAACGGAGATGCCGCGCCTGCCCGACACGGCTTCGCGGCTCATCCAGGTCATCAACAACCCGGCCAGCTCCGTCGAACAGATTGTCGACATCATCCGCTACGACCCGACCGTCACCGCGGACCTGCTGCGACTGTGCAATTCGGCCTATTTCGGGCTGGTGCGGCGCGTCCGCTCGATCGACGAGGCCACCCGGCTGCTCGGTACGGCCAAGGTGCTGCAGCTCGTGATTTCCGGCACGATGCAGGTCACCCTGGCGCGCCCGCAGCGCGGCTACGGACTCGCGCCCGGCGCGCTGTGGGAGCATTCGGTGACCGTCGCGCTGGCCTGCCAATCGCTCGCGCAGCGCTACGCGCCGCCGGAGGCCGCCGTGCTTTTCACGGCCGGTCTGCTGCACGATTTGGGCAAGGTGGTGCTGAGCGAGTACGTCGCGGCCGAGTACGGCGAGATTATGGAGCGCGTGCAGGGGCAGAATGCCTCGTTTCTAGATGCGGAGCGCGAGGTACTGGGCTTCACGCATGCGGAGATCGGGGCACGACTGGCGCACACCTGGAGCCTGCCGGACACGATCGTGCGCTGCATTCGCCATCATCACGACCCGGATGCGCTGGGCACGCCGGACCAGTTGGTGGACATTGTGCACCTGGCGGACGCCATCGGGCTGTTGACCGGAGTCGGTTGCGGCGAAGTCGACGGCCTGGCGTATGCGGTCCAGCCGGCCGTGCTCGAGCGGTGCGGCGCGAATCTTGGAGTGCTGGAGCAGGTCGGCGTGGACGTGGTGCTGGAGCTGAAAGCGGTGCGAGGTTTGTTCAGGATGAGCTAGCCAGGAAGATTACTATGGCGGCGAATGTACTAATCGTAGACGATTCGGTGACCATGCGGCGCATGATCAAGCGCACCATCGAGATCAGCGGTTTGGACGTAGCCGAGGTGTACGAAGCGTCCAACGGCATCGAGGCCCTGGCGTGCATGGATCAATATTCGATCGGGGTCGTGCTGCTGGACATCAATATGCCGGTGATGACCGGGGTGCAGTTGATTGAGCGTCTGCGCGACGACGAGCGACTGCGCGAAATTCCAATCATCGTCGCCTCGACCGAAGGCAGCGAAGCGCGCATCACGCACCTGCT
>JAAYXS010000800.1 GCA_012515775.1 Phycisphaerae bacterium | reverse complement strand
TGGCAAGAATGGAAGCCGGGAATCGCCCGACAGCTCGCGGCGGAGGGCAACACGGTTTTTCTGGACTATACGGCCGAGTGGTGCCCGAACTGCAAAACCATTGAGGCTGTCGTGCTCAACAGCCAGGAGGTCGCGGCCCAGTTTGCGAAGTTCGGCGTTTACCCAATTCGCGTGGATTTTACGACCAAGGATTCGGAGATACAGGAGGAGCTTCGGCAGCACGGCAGGTCAGGCGTGCCGACCTACGTAATGATTCCGGCGTACAAGCCGAACGAACCGATCGTGTTGCCTGAAATGCCCAGCGGCGAAACGGTCCTGGAAGCGCTGCGTCAAGCCGGCCCCTCGAAGCAGCGCCCCGAATTCTGGTCAACCCCCCCCAACACTCAACCGACCGAGGCTGTGTGCCGATAACCAGGTTGGCGGCGAGCACAGTACTTGGATCCTCGAAGTACCCAGGTTCGACTCGTTCGGCCGCGAACGGGCAGTATTTGAGAGCCGTTTGGTAGTAAATTGACCCAAAAGAAGCCAGGATCGTGACGAACGCTATTGAGCGGATGCTGCGGCCGACGTGTGTTCTGGACTCAAATCCAGACAGGTGTTGTAGCAAACCGCCTCAAATTAGTCCCACTCGGAGGGGACTGGTTCACACATATTCGCATGGAGACATCTTACCGGACGCCTGGAACTCGTGTAAGATTATGCGACGCGCGAGCCTCCGGGCAAGGAAGTCGGTCGGAATGCTGCTCACCAAGCCCAGAATACGTATGGGCACGGCATTCTTTGCGCTGGTGGCTGCGACGGGGGTCAGTGGGGGCTGCGCATCGGCGCACCCGGGCAACAATACTCATCAACCGCACAAGCCCATTCCTCCGCGGCAGGTAATTGTTGTCGCGCCGGTTCTGAACCTCAGCAACTCAACCGAGTTTGACACGCTGAAGGTGACCGACGCCGTGGCCTCTGAGGCGGTCGGATTCTCAGGCGTTGGGGTGGTGCCCGTTAATCTCGTGCTCGCGGCGCTTGCCGAACGAGGCACAACGCGTGTTGAGAGCCCGGCTGAGGCTGTGGAATTGGCTCGACGGTTCGGCGCGCAAGCCACGCTGGTTACAGCAGTTACGGAGTATAGGCCATACGACCCGCCGGTAGTCGGGTTGATCATGCAGTGGTACGCTGTCCCTGACGCGCCGCTGTCGGCCGACGGACAAACGGCGTTACGCCCGAATTCCAACGCATGCGAAACCGCGGCGGCGTTATCGGTCATTCCGACGGGGCCGCAGACCCAGCTCCAGCGGGTGTTCGATGCCGCTCACGAAGAAGTACGTGACGAGGTCAAGAGCTTTGCCCGCCAGCGCGACGGACACTCGAGTCCGTACGGCTGGCAGCGGTACATAAAATCGCAGGAACTCTACGTTCGCTACTGTTGCTGGTCCCTGATCAGATCGATATTAGCTGTAGAAAAGTCTGAATGGGCGGTTTCTGCAGCCGAGGCGCGGCTATGAACAGGTTGCGCAGATCGATAGTACTGGTCAAGGGCCGGGAGCGTTTCGTTTTTCGTTACGCGGAGGGGCGTGAAGCCGAGCTTGCGACCGCGCTGCTTGAGCTCGCAAACGACCCCGATAGCGCCTTTGACTGGCTAGACGCCGCGGCGATCAGCCTCCGAATGGGCCGGTCGATTGACTCGGAGACTGGTTGCGTCCGTGACGATAGATCGAGAGAAGCACCATGCAGAACGATGTTGTAGTACAGCAAAACTGGGGACCGCACGCCGGAAGCGATGGCAGCACTATGGACGAACAAGCAAGTCTGATTCAGCAGTTCATCAACTACCTCCGTGCCGAACGGCACTTCTCGCCACACACTTCCAAGTGTTACACGGCGGATCTGGCCCAGTTTTGCCAGTATTTGGTCGGTCAGAAGTGCGCGCCGCACGGCGTCAGCACCGGCGGCAACAACGGCCCGGCGGAGCGGCTTCCGGCCACGGCAGAAATCGGCGGCGAGGCCATGAACCGGCGTTTGCTGGAAGTGGACACCGACGTTGTACGTGGGTTTCTCTCCGAGCTGCGCGAGAAGAATTACTGCAAGAGCACGGTGGCGCGCAAACTCGCCACGCTGCGCAGCTTCTACAAATTCCTGGTGCGGCGGGCCTAC
>JAAYXS010000799.1 GCA_012515775.1 Phycisphaerae bacterium | reverse complement strand
TGACTACGACTAGTTCGTTTGTCCACCGCCCCCGCCGGGCGGGGTACAACCGGTCGCACCCGCTGAGGCGCAAACTCACATTGTAGCACAAAAACGCGGCGGGCCAAACCGCGGCGCGCCGGCGGTCGCGTGTGCCGAGCCACTTCGACGCATCCGTTGGCACTCGCGCATCCCGGTCGAAGGAGCTTCGAGCTTGGCGGACGGTTTTGACCTCAACGTCCCCGGCATATTCGCCGACGTTGTGTAAGAGATGGCTTGACAAGAGGAGGGCGGATAAGATCTTAGGTGTTGTACGAGACGCGAGCCCATGGCGGCACAGCCCGTATTCAAGCTGGACCTGTCGGAGCGATTTCCGCACTTGCCCCGCGCGCCGATAGTCGAGGCGGTCATTCACTGGCGCGCCCGCAGCGAACAAAGGCTTGCGCGTGAAGACCTGCGGCGCGAACTGACGTCGGCGCTTCCAGACTATCCGACGATCAAGACGCAGCATGAGCTACACTTTGAATCCGCACTCGGTCCCGACGGCGCCGCCGTCTCGAGCCGCGACGAATGGCATGGCTTCCGCCTGGAATCCACGGACGGGCGGTACATCGCGCAATTCACCCGCGGTGGCTTCGTTTTCAGTCGGGTAACCCCTTATGAAAACTGGGACCGTTTTGCCGCCGAAGCCAAACGCCTATGGCAGATCCATGTGAGCCTGGCCAAACCGTCCGAGATCGAGCGCCTGGGGGTGCGATTCATCAACCGGATTGTGCCCGTTGAACTTAGCACGCTGGACGACATCCTGGTGCTGCCGCCACAAACGCCGCCCGGCCTGCCGCTGCCGATCGATGAGTTCCTGCAGCGTAGCCTCTTCGACGTCCCTGGCCATCCGTACCGCGTCAATGTCATCCAGACGACGCAGCCGCCCATACCGCCCGAAACCGATACCCTCGGTCTTATTCTGGACATCGATGTGTTCACGACGGCTAGCATCCCCCTGAACGACGCGCTGGCCGATACGCGCTTGGCTGAAATGCGCTGGCTGAAGAACAAGGTTTTCTTCTCCCTGATCAGTCCGCAGGCAACCGCCCGCTTCCAGGAGGACAGTGCGTGAGACTAGCCATCAGCGGCTACGGAGTCAGCAGCGCGGCCCGGTACATCGACGCGACCACACGCCGCAACCGTCGCCATCTGCACCAGTCCCCGGCTTTTGGCATCGAAAGCGTTCTGCGTGACGACCTCGCGGCCGCTTGGGCCGAATGCCGCCAGCCCGGCTGGGACGGGTACGACGCGCTCCCCGTGTGGCAGGACGCCCTGCGGAACATGTACATATTCCTGGAGGCGCTGCCGCTGGGGGCTCCGCACCCGACGATTGCGGCCGATCCGCACGGACATTTCTCGGCCGAGTGGTACCGGGGACCGCGGCGCGTGCTCTCAGTCGCGGTCACGGACGACGATCTCCTACATTATGCGGCCCTGGTTGGCCCCAACCGGGTCTGCGGTACAGAAACATTCTACGGCGAAATTCCCGAAGCCATCCTCAGCCTGATGCGGCGAGTTTATTCATGATCGGTGTAATGCCGCGTTTTTGCACGATGGACCTAATGCGCCGAGTATCTTGATGATTGACCCGCAAGGTGTGCCGGAGGTCGACCCGAACGAAACGTTAGCGCGTTTCATTTTCTCGCGGAGTCACATACGCCGCAGTGATGGGACCATCAAGCCCGACGCCTTCGTTCCCGATCCGCACGCCGAGCTCTCGGTAATGCGCCATCGCGATGCTACTGAATCCGAGCTCTGGGCGGCCGGCCACGCAATCGCGGCGCTCCGCGACCGCCAGCTTCACGGACGTGGCGACGTCGGCGCGGACGCATTCTTGCAGCGCGGCCTCGCGGTTCTCGCCGCGCCGATCATCAACGACGGCCCTCCTGCCCGATAACCCAAACCATGCCAAGGTAACCGGCTGGCCCAAAGCCGATCCGGCCCGCCAGCGCCTCCTCGCCCTCGAAATCGCCGCGCAGGCCAAGCTCGTCTGGCCCAATACGTGACGCAAATATCAGCATAGGCGTTCCGGACGACTGCGATATGGCCGTCGGCACGTCGCTCGATCTGGATGAAGCGGCGTGCCGGATGAATGCGAGTAGCCGGGCGGAAGAAGGCCTTTCCGCCCGCTTGTCTTCACTACTGCCCGCTAGTCTCTAATGAAGGACTGCGCCGGGGTCTCGGCCCCTTTGCGTTCCTTGGCCCGCTCTCCGGGATGACGCTCGCCCTCGCGCCGCGGATGCTCCTTGCGGTACTGCTCCATACCCTCCGGCTCGGGAAAGGCCTTGGCCGAATCGAAATCCCAGTAGGCACATTCCCGCGCCAAAGCCGGGATCAGCTCGTCGTAGATGGACTGCCGCAGGGTGAGCGGCGCATTCCACCAGAAGCGCACTTTGCGCAAGGTCAGTTCCGGGCGGAAGCCAGGGAACGAGAGCCATTGCCGCAGCGTGTCCACCTGGTAATTGCTGAAGGGCAGCAGCGTCACACGGCCGGTGCGCCAGTCCGCCTTTTCTTTCTGGTACACCTCGTGGAACTCGAGCGCCTTTTTGACATACTTGTTGTACGCGACCCCGTCGCCTTCGGCCAGCTTGTTATAGGCGTTCTCCAGCATGCTGCGAATCACGATCTCGGTCTGGCGCAGGGTCTCGATAGAACCGTACAAGCTCTTCAGCACGAAATCGCGGAGCGGCAGCGTGTAGCGCTCGTCGAGTTGCCCATCGGCTTCGGTATAGCCGTAGTGCGTGCGCAAATAGGCATAATAATGTTCGGCCTCATTCTCACGGTCGGCGAAGTACAAGGCGCGCACGGCCTCGGTCAGGAAATTGATGTGTCCCGTGCGGAATATCGAACCCGCCCCGGTGATGTTGCCCGGATCGGGGTCGAGCATCGGCCCATACGTGATGTAGGCGCGGTGCATGGAGGGCACGAAGTCGACGTCGATGGAGGTGTTCATGTACGAGCGGAAAGGCTCCTCCGGGTTCGGCTCGAACACTATTTTGTTGTTGTTGAACAGGTTGCGCAGAGCGAAGAAGAGCAGCCGGGCCGTATTGACCCTGTCCGTCTGGAACGACGTCGGGCTCTCGCCGCCGCGAATCAGGCCCAGGCTTACCCAGTAGAGGGTCTGAAAATCCACGCTGCGCCAGTCGACCGGCCCGAAGTTCTCAATTACGTACGCCATATGGGCCGGATCCATCCGGTACACTTGCGTGAGCACTTTGCGCTGCAGGCAGCGCACCAAGGCCTGCCCGGCCGGGTTGCCGGCGCGCACGCCGAGAACCTCGTCCAGGAGGCGGAGGCCTTCGTCTTCCTGCGCCGCGTCCGGGCTGTCCCGCATTATGGTCGTTAGCAGGTTGGGCTTCTCGACGAGCTGCCGGTAGCGGGCGAAGAAGTTGGCCGCCAGCTTGCCGTCGTACCAGTAGTCCTCTTCGCTCAGTTCGTCGTCGGAGAGCACTACGCCGATTTCGCGCAGGCGCGTCACCATCTCGCGCGTTTCGGGAAACTCGGCGTAAAGCTCCTCGAGTGAGCGCGGTGCTTCGTCAATAACCTTTATGGCGTCGTACACGGCGCGCCGCGCCAACTCGGCCGGCTGGGAAACGCGCACGGCCGCAATGTCCTGCTCGGCCCGCTCCAGCAGTTCGTCGATCGGCTTGGAGGTGCGGTAAGGCACCTGCTCCTGGGCGATGCGTTCCTGGCGCTTGGCCTCATTCTGTTCGGCGATGCGGCGGGCCACTTCAGTGAGCGGGTCGTCGGTTACGTCGATCAGGGCCGGCTGTTGCTCGTCGGAGGGCCCGGCGGTCTCCGGCAGTGGCCGCGGTCCCAGCAGCAGGTGCATGCGCCAGGCCCATTCGCGTTTGTATTCCCAATGGAAATCGTCCATGGTCTCGCCCATCTTGTTGTTGAAGATCCAGGCGAGTTCCTTGTACAGGGTGACGGCGCGCGGGTTGAGCGGAATGCCCTGATCGCGCAGCAGCTTGGCGCCGTTGTAGACCCATTTCCAGCGTTCTTGCGGGGTGAAAGTGCTGACCGAGATGTTCCAGGCCATGTTCCAGGAGTGGAAGGCCCACACCGTCGGAAAGCGCGGTTGAAGCTGGCAGATCCAGGAAGCCAACTGCATGGCGTCGTAATAGCGGCCTTCCTCTTTGAGCGTTTCGGCGCGGATGAAGGCGATATTGACGATCAAGCTGCGAAACGCGCCGAAGGCCTGAATCGCGAAGGCGTACTGCGGTGGGGCATTCTTGGAAACGTCCTCGGCGCCGAACACGTTCAGTTCTTTGCGGCCGGCGTCGATCTGCGGCGCGAAGCGTGTGGCCCCGTAAACCAGGGCGACCGCCACCGCCAAAGCCCCGATCTGGATCAGTCTGCCACGCATCCGCATGTCCGCCAACAGTAAAGGGGTGTTCTCATGAGACCGCTACGTCCGCTATCTCGCGCCGCTGGAACATCACCCAGCCCGGCACGAACAACAACACGGCCCCGTAGACCGCCGTGTGAAGCATGGCCTTGGCAACCAGCCACGTGGACACGTATTCGCCGGCGATAAGCTGATCTACGCCGCTGTATTCGGAAAAATTGGGAAACGTGAATTTCATCAGCGGCACCAGCAGCAGCCGCACGGCCGGCCCGAAGCTGCCGTACGGGTCGACCGAGGCGACCGGCAACTGCAGATTGGCCCCGATGCCCTCCATCCAGAACGGCATGCCCAGGCAGATTACGTAGAAGGTCAATACGCAGAAGCAAGCCACCGGGAACGACACGAAGACGCTGAAGAACAAGCCCAGGGCGCTCAGAACCGCCAGACGCCCGGCGATCAACAGCAGCACCTTGAGATAGCTCTCCTCGAACGTGCCGATGGTATACATTATCTGTAGCCAGGGCTCCTCGTCGAAAACGACGGCGGTGCTCCGGGTGGGCGGCGCAGGATTGGCCACGACCAGCGTGGCGCGGCCATTCTTGATGAAGCCCTGGCCGCGGGCCAGGAACTCATGCCAGATATTGGCGCGCTCCTGCGTGCGGTGTACGTCGCCCAGCGAGGCATGGGTCTCGGGATCGAGGAAGCCAAAATCAATGGCGATCATTTCGTCCAGAGGCATGGGCTTGGCGTTGGCCCGAAAGCGGACTTGGAACACGGTTTCCGGGTCGCGCGGCGCGACCAGCCCCTCGAAATCGTACATCGCGAAGTGCTGCGGGGGGATTCTCCGCCATTCACGTTCCATTTGCTTGAGGCGCTGCGCGACGGCGAACTCCGTGCCGCGCGAGAACTCGCGTCCCTGCCGCAGCTCTGATTCGACCCACTGACGGGCCTCTTTCTCCAAGTAGGGCGGCGGCTTGGGGGTGGCCGCCACGCGGGCCTGCCACACTACGTCCCGTACGTTGAGCCGGTCGCGCTCGAAGGAGGCGGGCCGGTTCTTGATCAACACCGCGAAGCCGTAAATTGCCGCGCCGCACAACGCCAGCAGCAGCAGCAAGAGGATGTTTATGCCGAGCCACTTGCCCGCCAGCACTTCGATGCGCGAAACGGGCTTCGTGAGCACTAGGTGCAGCGTCATGCTGCGGAACTCGGTTGTGAGGGTGGAGCAGGACAGAAACACGCCCGCCAAACCAAGCAACAACCCCACTGCGCCCAGCGAGTACGACAAGAAGGTCTGCAACTGGCCGGTCACGGTCTGGTCGCCGCGCACGGTAAACGGCAGCCACAGCACCAAAAACCCCAGCACGACCACGAACACCAGGACGATGCGCATGCGAACGCCCTCGCGAAACGTCAGGCGGGCGATCGCCAGCACGTTCTTCATGCCTGCTCTCCCGGCTGCGAATCCTGGGTCAGGTCGTCCAGCACCCCGCGGTCGACGTCCGGCATGGGCGGGCGCGGCGCGGACTCGGGGCGGGCCGCCTCCGGTGCGACCTGCGGCGCCGTTTGGGCGGGAGCGATCAGCGTGCGCAGTACCCCGTCATCCACCGTCGCGGCTTTCTCGGCCGGTGCCGGCGCAGGCGCGGTCGGTTCTTCGTCGACACGCACCAACGAATCCAGCACGGCGCGGGCCTGTTCCTTCTCGCCCAAGAAGGCAGCGATCTGGCCGGCCGTGGCGGAACCGGCCGTTTCCACGCGGCGCGCGGTTGCTTCGTGCACGATTCGCAAGAATAGGGTTTCCAGCCGATCGCGCGCCGGGCTGATGTCCAATTGCTTGCCCTCACGCGCGGCGACCAGCTCCTGGATGGCTTGCAGCGTGGCGGGTTCGAGCCGTTCACAGCTTATCTGCAGCCGGTCGCGTTGGCTGAGGACCTCATCCAGGGGGCCGGTCACCTGCACCTTCCCGCCATACAGGATGGTCATGCGGTCGCAGACCTCCTCGACGTCGGCCAACAGGTGACTGGAGAGCAGGATGGTCTTTCCCAGCACGCGCCCGATACGGACGATGATGTCTTTGACCAGCTTTGCGCCAATCGGATCGAGCCCGCTGGTCGGCTCGTCCAGGATCAGGAGATCCGGGTCATTGATGAGCGCCTGGGCCAAGCCGATCCGGCGGGCCATGCCCTTGGAATACTCGCCGACCGGGCGGCGGGCGGCGGATCTGAGGCCGACCATTTCGAGCAACTCTTCGGTGCGTTGGCGACGCTGGCGGCGCGGCAGGTGAAACAGCGTGCCGTAGTAGTCCAGCGTCTCGCGCGCGTTGAGGAAGCGGTACAAGTACGATTCTTCCGGCAAATAGCCGATGCGGGCCTTGATGCGCACCTCGCTGGGCGGGCGGTTGAAGACCGAGATTCGCCCGCGGGTGGGGTTCAAGAGCCCGAGGATCATCTTGATGGTGGTGCTTTTGCCGGAACCATTAGGCCCCAACAGGCCGAAAATTTCGCCGGGCTGAATCTCCAGATCCAAATCGCTGACGGCCTTGACGCGGGCCCGGCGCCAGAAATCCTTGAAGATTTTGGTCAGTCCGACGGTGGCGATGACGGCGGTGGTATTCACATTCGTCCTTCAAGCCGGCGGAAGGCCGCTTATGGAGCGCTTTCCAGAACCTCGCGGCGCAGTCGCTCGCGTTCGGCCTCCATGGCACGGTTGGGGTCGCGGTTGACGATGACGTCGACAAAGTCCGTCTCGGGCACCCAGAAAATTTCATTCTGCTTGCTGGCCAGCACCTCTCGGCGCATCTCCGTCCAGAGATTGATCAGTGTCTGGCGTGGGTAGGCCCGGTATTGCTCGAGCCGCTGGACAAACTCGTTATATTTGGCTTCGAGTTGCTCACGTTCGGTGTTGGCCTTGGCCTGCGCGTCGCGCAGGCGCACGGCCACCTGCCCCTGACAGCGGGTCAGCGTGTCGTCAATATCGCGGCGCAGCTCGGCCAGCCGCTCGGCATCGGCGTCGGCCAGTTGTGCGGCGCCGTAGGCGCGAATCTGTTCCAGCAGTTCGACATACTGCGGGCCGGCGGTCTGGTTGAGGACTTCGGTGGCCCTCTGCCGGGCCGCGTCCTCCTGGGCCTTTTTCTCGTTTTCGGCCTTGGCGACGTCGTCAAAGGCGGCGGCGACCTGCGGGGGCAC
>JAAYXS010000798.1 GCA_012515775.1 Phycisphaerae bacterium | reverse complement strand
TTCCCAAGCCTCCAACTTTTTTGTAAACTTTTGAAAAATTCGGAGCTCATACTCTCTTGAATAGTACGATGCCCAATTTCTTCGGTTCGCATGCCCGCCAGTGGCGCGGCTTTCATTTTGTTTACCCCGTAATCTCGCGCCGGGCGCACGGGCTGAGCATCGGAATTAATCTCAACCCGGACAAAGCCTGTAATTTCGATTGCGTTTACTGCCAGGTGAACCGCTCGGAAAACCTCTCCGCTCCCGGCTCTCAGCTACCGGTGCTTCGGCCGGAGGCGAGAAAGGTAGATTTAGCGGTCCTCGAACGCGAGTTGCGCACGCTGGCCGGCGGCGTTTGCGAGCTGTTTTCTGACAGGGAATTTATGTCCGTGCCGTCTGAATACAGACGGCTGAATGACATCGCGTTTTCCGGCGACGGTGAGCCGACCGCCTCCCCCCTGTTTTCAGAGGCGGCCAGGCTGGCGGCGACTGTGCGCGGGGATTACAAGTTAAACGAGGCCAAGATCGTCGTTATTACGGACGCCTGCTTTTTGAACCGGCCGAAAGTGGCCGAGGCGCTGGCGTTCCTCGATCAACACAACGGCGAAATTTGGGCCAAGCTCGACGCGGGGACCGAGGAGGCCTTTCGGCGCGTGAACCGCCCGCGCGGCGCGACGCTGGAGCACGTCCTGCAGAACATTCTGGGGGCGGCGCGCATTCGGCCGATCGTCATCCAGTCTTTGTTCCTGAGGTTGCACGGGGAGGCACCAACCGAGGAGGAGATAGCAGCCTACGTTGACCGTTTGCGCTGGATAGGCGAAGGCGGCGGGCGGATATCGCTGGTTCAGCTTTACACGGTGGCGCGGCGCCCGGCCGAGGTGTACGCTGAGCCGCTCACTCTCGAGGAGCTGGAACAAATCGCGGCGCGGGTTCGGGCCGTTGGCCTGCGTGCCGAGTGCTATCCGTGACGCAGCCGACCGACAAATTCTTACAGTCCCGACGATAAAGTTTACAGTCCCAGGAAACAGTGCTCGGAAGTCCCCACGAGCGGGCTATGACGGTTCCGCGTTTTGCCGCGCCAACGCAATCTCTTCCGCGATGCGCAGGATTTTGCGCGCGTGGCGGTTCTTCGCTTGCGGCCCCAGTTCCCGCCAGCCCTGCCCCGCGACCAGGACGTCTACCGCCGAGCGGCGCGCCCCGATCGCCTCGGGCCGGTTGAGTACGATCGCGTCCAGGCGTTTTTGACGCAGCTTGCGCTCCGCGTTACGCCGCCCGGCACGGTCCTCCAGAGCGAAGCCAATCACGACCTGTTTCGGCCCGCGCCGCGCCGCTAACTCGCGAAGAATATCCACGGTCGCCTTCAGCTTCAGAACCAGGTCCGCGCGCGACTTCTTGCGTTTAAACGCCGCCGGCCGGCGCGGAGTGTAATCGGCCACCGCCGCCGCCATTATGAGCACGTCGTGCTCCGGCCAGCGCCTCTGGCATTCGGCCAGCATCTGCGCCGCCGAGACTACTGGCACGGCGCGCACGCCTGCCGGCTCCTCCAGATTGACCGGCCCGTGTATCAGCGTCACACGCATCCCGCGCTCAACCGCTGCGGCGGCCAGGGCAAAACCCATCCGGCCGGACGAGTCGTTGGAAATGTAGCGCACCGGATCTATGTACTCGCGCGTCGGTCCGGCTGTGATCAGGATTCGCAGGCTGCGCTGTCTCATATCGGCTTCTTCCCGCCACTGTTACGTCATTCAGGGGGACTGGCGCTACTGCCGGAGAGCGCGACGCTGCCGCCACCGAGCGCCTGGATGGCCGCACAGAGTGAGGCCACGTCGCCCAGGCGCTCGCCCAAGGCGGCGGGAACCAGGCGGCATGCTTCCGCGGCCCGCGGCAGCGCCTCACGCCGCATTTCCTCGCGCGCTGCGCCCAATATCGTTTCGCCAAGCCGGACGGCCAGCGACCCGATTACGATCACCTCCGGGTTGAGGACGTCCACCAGGATTGCCAGGCCGTAGCCGAGGCGGCGCGCGACTTCGTCCAACACGGCCAGAGCGTCGGCATCGCCGCCGGCGGCGAGCGCTGCGATGTCCTGGGCAGTGACGGCGGACGTTGCCCAGCGTTTGGGAAAGCGCGCCGCGGCCAATTTCGAAATTCCGGCCCCGCCGCAGAAGCCCTCCCAGCAGCCCGCTTTGCCGAAGGCGAATGGCCCGGTGTCGGCGATG
>JAAYXS010000130.1 GCA_012515775.1 Phycisphaerae bacterium | reverse complement strand
GCGCGACGGCGCACTGCGCCTGGCGTCGCTTGCTTCGCCTTACATGATGTCTATCAGGGGCATTAATGTAGCGTTGGCATCGGCCCCAAACGCCGGCTGGTACGACCTCAACGGCACAGTGCGACAGGCCCCGGCTTTGGACATGACATTCGCGGGCGTACTGAATCCCACGCAGTCATTGCTGGAGTTGTCCGATCTCAGACTCACGGCAGAGTTCGGTGAGAATCGATACGCCATTTTGCCGCCCAAGATACAAACGGTTGTTCGCGCCCGGGACGTGCGCGGGACGCTCCAGGCGCACGTGACGGGGCTGCTGGCCTGGCGCGAGCCGCAACGTACACAAGCACACGTGTCAGCACAGGTCAACAATGGGCACGTTGCCCTGGGACGCTTCGAGTGGCCCATACAGACGCTGCAAGTAGCAAGCCAGATTCGCGCAGGAGAGGTCACGGCTGATTATGCGGGCGCACTGCTGGGAGGCGAAGTAAGCGGGAGCGCCCAACTGGCCCCGGGGCCGCCCAAGACGTTCACTCTTAATTGGAATGCCGCCGGATTGCAGTTGGAACAAATGTTGCGCGTGGCTGAGGGCCGCCGGTCCGGCCACAGCGGGCGGATTGTTTCGAGCGGCACAATCTCGTGGCAGGCCGGGGCATGGCCGGCCTCTTTGTCGGGCAGCGGAACGTTGCGGATTACACAGGGCCGGTTGATAGACCTGCCGGTAATTCGCGATGTACTGGCGCTAGTTGCGCGTACGCGCCTGGGGTCGCGCCTGACAAGCCTGGACAGCGCCGACGCCAGCTTCAGCATTCACCCGGACCATGTGTATTTGTCGCGGGCCGACATCATAACGGTCTTGGCGGCACTGTACGGTCGCGGCCGAGTGTACTATGACAAGCGCCTTGATCTGGACGTCCGGGCCAGCCCGCTGGGCGAGCTGCAAAGACTTACCGGCCGTATCGGCGAGGCTCTGGGACGGTTGACGGGCGACATCATTACATACAAGGTGCACGGCACCATTGCGCGCCCGGTGATTCGTCCGGTTCCACTGGGTCTCTGATTTTGGGGTCTTGCGTGCCCTCAGTTCAGTGTACCGGTTCCAGCCGCAGATAATCCAAGCCGACCATGTAGCTGCGCAGCCCCGCCTCATTGGCGCCGATCAGCTCAATAGTCAGCAGGTTTTCGCCGCACGGCAGGTCGAAGGCGCCCAGCAACAGCTCCTGCCCGACATTCGCGGCCGGGCTATAGAAATCCACCGGCTCGCCTGCCGGTTGGTCATTCACGTAGAACTGCGTGATGGCATAACCCGGCGCCATCAGGCCGGATACCAGCACTCTATAGCGGCACGTTTCCGGCACATCGAAGGCGAGCACCAGCCGGTCGGCCAGGCCGCCGCGCCACCAAAGGTGGCGGTCGTTGCTGCACCCCTCGCGCTCCTGCGGGGTCACCTCACCGCCGGTCGCGACCAGACGCAGTTCTTCGCATTCCAGCGCTCCCGCCACGCGCATCGGCTCGTAGGGTGGCATACGGCATACCTTCAGCAGGTCGGGCGTGGGGGTCATGGGATTGCCGGTGGCGCCCGGCCGGCCATACCAGTATGTGGCGACCGACATGCCGGGGATGACGCCCTCCCACCAATGCCACAGTTCCATATCGAATCGGAAGCTGTAGCGGAAGGGCATGCGGTCGAGGACGTGCCAGCGGTTGACGGCGGTATTGCCATAGTTGGCCGGGCCGGTACAGCAAGGTTGACAGTGATAGGCGTGTGCGAAGGGAATCGGGCTGCCCCAGGCGTAACCGTAGTAGTCTTCGGTGCCCGTTCCGAAAATGCTGGGGAAGCTCTCGCCGTCGATATAGATCTTTTCGTCGCCCTCGCCCCACCACTGCGTGACCGGGTTACATATATTGAAGGCCGCGCCGGCGAAGACGCCCTGGCCGGTGAGCATGGCGTAGTTCCAATCCTGCATGGGGCGCGTCGGGACGTCGCGTGCGGCGCGCCACTGCGAATGGAAGTACATCGTTCGGTCGGTCCATTCGTACGGTCCGGTGCTTACGCCCAGGTCTAGGCTTGCGGGGCACGCGCCCAGGTTGCGGATCTCGAAGACTGCGGAGCGCTGGAAGGGCATGACCCAGTGGCTCCACATGGTGCCGTCGCAATCGACGCCCATCACCAATGATTCGTAGGGATTCAGGCCGGGGGCCGCGCCGAAGAAGTCGCCCAGGGGGCATAGGACGGTCTGCGTGCCGTCGAAGCAGATACTCAGCACGAGATCGCGCAGGCCCTGCTCGATATTCTCGCAGCGCGCTTTGACGTGGAACATGTACACGGCGCATCCGCAGGGTCCGCTTCTGAAGGCCATCTGTTCCGGGCAGCCGGGCCCGAGGCGGATGTGCTTGCGGGTGGTGCGCACTTCACAGCCGCACAGTGCGGTCAGATGCGCCCTTCGCGGCGCGGACAACTGTGATGCCAGCAGGTGAATAGACAATTTGTTCATGTCCAAGTCGCCCGGCTGAAAGCTGACCACGCGCGTCTCGGGAGCGTATGTGCGGTAGTCGATGTGGTAATACAGCCCTTCGCCCTTGTCCGTCGTTATTTTACAGTGCCGGCCATACGGGAACGGAAAATAGCAGTTCCAACCGGAACTGGCCTCGCCCGAGAGCGGCTCCGGAATGGCGGTGACCTTTCCACTCAAGAGGTCACGGAAGGGTGCTTCCAGCGCCGGGCGCGGATTGCCGTCGATATACATGCGTAAGATTCCATCTGGATTGGCCGACCAGAGGCGCACCACCGCGCCGGGACCCTCTGCGTCCATCATTACATACTCAGTGCGGTCTGGGTATTCCTCGATCCGCAGGAAGTGGCCGGCGTCCTCATTGGCGAACCAGTTATCCGCGGGCGAGCGGGCCGCCCGGTCGTAGCTGGAGAATTGCGCCACAATGTACGGCGGGTCGGGAAATTCGGGCAGCCCGCACAAGTCAATCATTTCCTGCAACAGCGTTTTGGTACAGACCGGCGGGGTGCTGAATTCAACAGGTTCCTCAGTATAACTGGACTCCACGATTATGCGTTTGTCGGACGCGGCACAGGCGGCCAGCAGGGTCATACCGATCAGCAACAGAAGTGCGGGCACGTAACGCATGTTTCTCTCCAGCTCCGGATGGCGCGTTCCGAACCGCCGCCGCGAACCAGGCGCGACAAAGAGGGCCCGCATTCGGCCCGCGATTCGTGCTGCGCATGGTATCCAGACGCGGCTGGCGCTGCAAGATTGTTAGGCATGGTCTAGCGGGAGTTTACTTCGCGAGCGGGCGCGAGGGCCGGGTTTGGCGGCAGCGTGCAATGAGGGCCGCGAACAACAGCGGAATGGCCTTTGTATTGGTGACCAGATAGCGCTTCCACATTCGCCGCGGTTCTTGCCAAATGCGATACAACCACTCCAATCCGGCGCGTTGCATCCAGCGCGGCGCGCGGCGCGTAAGCCCCGCGAATACATCGAAGCTTCCGCCGACGCCATGACAGACTGGAACCCCCATTTCGTCTGACCAGCGTCGCAGAAACAACTCTTTTCTCGGCGGAGACATGGCCACAAATAAAATGTCAGCTCTGGAGTTGCGGATTTGCCGTGCGACTTCCGGTTCCTCAGCCTCGGAAAAGTAGCCATCGCGCCGGCCCGCCAGGCGGCAGGCAGGGTAGCACTGTTGGATTCGGTCGGCGACTGCTGCGTTTACAGCCTCTGTTGCCCCAAGTAGGAAGACAGCGTAGCCGCGCTGGTTGGCCAGATCGAGCAGCCGATACATCAGATCGATGCCGGCGACGCGTTCTGGCAGCGGTGCGCCTTGCACACGGCTAAGCCAGACAACTGGTTGACCGTCGGCCAGGACTACGTCGGATTTCAGCAGACTGTCCTGCAGGAGGGGGTCGCGCCGCGCATTTACGAGCTTGGCGATATTGACCATGCCGAAAGCCAAGCGGCGCCGCTGCCGGATGGCCTCATCGGCGAGGGTGAGGGCGTCGTGCATGGTTGCGGCGTGCAGAGTGAGACCGGCGAGCTCCACGCGTCTAAAGGTGACCGGCATACGCTCCAGTGCAGGTTGGGCGGTGCCGACGGGGCTGAGAGAAAGTATCATTGTGAAAGGTCCTTTTCTGCCACGATGTCGTCTATTTCGGCGAGCAGCGTAAGGGCCAGGGCATCCCAGGTCTGGCCGGCGACGCGTTGCCGCCGCGCGGCGCGCTTCTCGGCGTCATCCTCGCACAATGCGCGTCGAATGGCGTCAGCGAACTCGTCCGCAGTGGAGGCGAAGTACACGCAATCGCGGTATTGTTCACCCTCAGGGTACGGAGTGGAGACGACCGGCTTGCCGAGCGCCAGATATTCTTTCAGTTTGACGGGATTGCAGGCGGCAATCCAGTCGTTCTTGCGCCATGGCATGATTGCCACGTCGAAGGCACGTCCGTAAGCTGGAATCTGCTCGTACGGTTTCTGGCCAAGCAGGTGCACGTTCGGTGCGGCCGCGAAGGTGCCGGGCGGTAGGCTGCAGGCCCCGACAAGCACGAAATGCATGTCGGGCAGTGCCGCCGCTACGCTTAGCAACAAGTCGGAGTCAAACGTGTGGTTGTCTATGCCGCCGTAGAACCCTATTCGCGGATGGGGGACAGCGGCAATGTCCTCGGGCTGGGCGCGCTGGTCAGGTTCAGGTGTAAACAGGTCGTAGTCGACGCCGTGACTGGTCAGCAGCGCCCGCGCTCCGTGAGCCAGTGATTCCTCGTACAGGCCACGATTAACATGGATGACT
Organism: Phycisphaerae bacterium; assembly: GCA_012515775.1. Classification (GTDB taxonomy): domain Bacteria; phylum Planctomycetota; class Phycisphaerae; order UBA1845; family Fen-1342; genus JAAYXS01. The sequence continues at coordinate 2,083 of JAAYXS010000130.1, read as the reverse complement.
AGATCGGCCTGGTTGACCAGTTCATGGTCCATGCCTGCTATTACGTCTTGATTAACGCCCGTGAAGTGCTTGAAGTCGTCGGTGCGCTGATACACCAAAGCGGCCCGCGGCAGCCGGCAGGCGATGTCCACCGCCGGCGGCGACACTACCCACACCAGCGGGCGGCGCAGACCGACGCGGCGTAGCGCCTGGCGCACCTGCAGCCGGACGCTGGCCGCATTGACGCGCCGCCACCACGGGCGTGAGTAGGCCGGAAAGGAGACCGGGCTGAGGACGCTGAAGCGTTCGTCCCAGCGTGTCAGGCCGCGCATCAGGCTGCGGAGCTTTCGGCGAACGCGCGTGACGAAGACGCTGCGTTCGCGCATTGACGGCACACGCATGCCCATGGCATTGACGTATAGCACTGGGACGCGCTGCGCGAAGCGCTTCATGAGCTGCATATCGAAATGCCCGCGGTTGTGGTACCACCAGTCTCCCAACGCGAAGCAGACGACGCCGTCGTAGCGCGGCGTCTTTTGGGGGGCGCGGCGCGTCGCCTCTTCGGCCGCAACTGTGGCATGCGTCATTTGCCGGCTCCCACACGCGAACGCATAGCCCGGTAAATACGTTCGCTGCCAGAGACGATCAGGCGCTGCAGTTCGCCCGGTGCAACTTCAAAGGGGCCGGCGGCGGTCACCTCCACGCCGCCCATGCGGCGCTTGAAGCGGTATACGCCTGGGTTATTCTCGGGATCAATTCCCCCGAGGTCATACCAGCGATAGCCGCGGCTGCGGGCGCGTGTCAGCACGTCCCATTGGAGCAGGAACGATGCCCGGGTTTTCAGGCCGTCCGCGTTGCTGGCGCCCAGCAGGTACACGGCCGTGTCGCCGTGCAGCGCGGCGACGTGTCCCGCTATCGGCCGGCCGTTCGACTCGGCCAGCGTGACCTCAAATTTCTCGTCCTCGGCGAGGTCGGCTTGTACGCGGGCGTAGAAGGCGGGGTCCAGGTCGACCGCGAACTCTTTTCTTTCGATCAGCTCGTGATACAGCCGGCAGAAGGCAGTTAGCAGTTCGTCGTCGCGTCCGGTGCGCAGTGCCAGGCCGGCTCGCTCGGCATGGGTCAGGTCATTGCGCCACTTGGCGTGCAGGCCCTTCCGCAGTTCGGTGGGCTCAGGCGCCAGGTCTATCAATATGGTACTATTGCGAACTGTGGAGCTCTGCTTGAAGCCGGCGCTGATGTAGCAGGCCTGCAGTTGCTCGTTCCACGAGGGCGGACCAGGGCTGGGGGCGACGCGCACCAGCAGACGCCGCTTTTCGACGTAAGTGCGGCGCAAAGCCTGAAGCGCGCGGGCTAGCGCCAAGATGTCGTCTGGCGCGCCGCGCCGCACCAGCGGTCCGCCATTGATGTATGCGATTCCTGTGCGGCACAGGGGGGTGCGCTTGATACGGACGTCGGCCAGGGCTAGCACGTCGCCGCCGCAGGTCACGGCCACGTGCTCGCTCGCGGCGCCGCGGCGCGCTGCGCAGGCCTGCCCGAACGCCCAGACGTGGCGGTAGTTATAGTCGGCGAACGTCGCAGCCAGTTCGCGCCACCGGCCGATTTCGACGGTTTCGCAATGCGCCTCGCTCATGTTGCCACCACCTCCGGCGCCTTGGCGGCCCGACGTTGACTGGCGGGCCGCAAGCGGTGCCATACCCGCCGCGAGGCCGCGCGCCAGGCGTAGGCCCCTGCGCAAGTCAATGCGAATTCAACGCGCCACATTTCGGGGCAGACCAGAAACCGGCCGACAAGTGTTTCGCCCTTTTCCGGATGCCACAGCCGCGGGTCCAGGGTGAAAAGCCGCCGATAGCCGCTCGAATACGCGCGCTCAACCGTGCTGGCGTCGTAATCGCCGTAGGGAAACGCCAAGTCGGCGATTTCGCAATCCAGAAGCTCTTCCAGCGCCTCTTTCGAGTCGGACAACTCGCGCATCATTTCCGCTCTCTTGGCCTGACTCAGCCTGACGTGCGAGAACGTATGTGAACCAATCGAGCACAGGCCGCGTCGCGCGGCCGCGGCCAGCTCCGGTCCACTCGCGACCCGCTCCTCGCGATCCGGGTGGCCG
>JAAYXS010000010.1 GCA_012515775.1 Phycisphaerae bacterium | reverse complement strand
CTTGATCCCTCGATCCCTTGATCCCTCGATCCTCGATCCCTTGATCCCTTAATCCCTCGATCCCTCGAGCATTGCGAGTTGAACCCTCGCATTCAGGCGTGCAGTCGCAATACGACTAGTTGGACCAATATCTCTTCTAAATAGAGCCCAGAAGATCAATTGTTGACGAATTGGTAATGGCTACTACATTCCTATAGACAACGGTCCCATTCCGCGGCGACGCCGCCTTTGCAAACAAAGGAGCACACATGACGTACGCGAAGCGAGGAAGCCGCACCCGCGTGCTTTCGGTGGTCGGAACGCTTCTGAGCGGGACATTGCTCGCTCTTCCGCTGCTCGCGCAGGTAAAGCCCGCTGCCGGCGGCGGTGAGCAGGCCGCCGGCGCTGCGGAGCGCGGCACAAGCAGCTACATGCCCGTGGACCTGGACATCGACTTCGACGCAATGATGAAGCGCCTGCAGGCCGAAAAGCCGCAAATCATGCAGCGGCAAATGCAATTGCTGCAGGAGCGTTACGACCTTTCCGACAACCCGGCCAAAGACGTCACCATGTTCCGCGGCAAACCCATCCAGCAGGGCGTGCGCGTGAAGCTGCATGGCGGTGTGACCTGGGACGACTTGGCGAAAATGACGCCGGACGAAATCCGCGAAAAAGACCTCTGGCCGAAGGGCTTTTACCCGTTGCCGCACCCCAACCACGAGGCAGGCGGCATGGTGTTCCCGCAATTCCAAATCGACGAACTGAAGCGGCAGGGCCTGCACGATCTGACGCGTTTTGATTTGGACTTCGACATTCCCGACCACTTCCTGGCGGAGTTTCCACCGGCCATCTTCCTGACCACGCGGCCGGACCTGGGCGATGTGTCACAAGGCAGACTGGTCACGCAGAAGAACTTTTTCGAGCTGTTCAACGGAATTCTCAATCCGAAGCAGCTCGAGGGGCTGCGGCTGCTGGTGAGTCAGTTCCCGCAGCAGCAGTTCAACTTCACTAATGACCGGCGCAGCGCCGAGCCGCACGCCGGCGTAACCTGCTTTGACTGTCACGCCAACGGGCATACGAACAACGCCACGCACCTGGTGGGCGACATCCGCCCGCAGGCGTTCCGGCATCGGATTGATACGCCAACACTGCGTGGCGTGAACATTCAGCGGCTGTTCGGTTCGCAACGGGCACTGCGGACGGTGGAAGACTTTACAGAATTTGAGCAGCGGGCGGCCTACTTTGACGCCGACATAGTCATTGCACAAAAGAAGGGTGTGAACTTCCTCGAGCGCGGCAGCGAAGTGCATGCCATGGCCGAGTTTCAGGAGCTGCTGGATTTCCCGCCGGCGCCGAAGCTGAACATCTATGGCAAGCTCGATCCGCAGAAGGCGACTGAAAGCGAGATGCGCGGGCAGGCGCTGTTCTTCGGCAAGGCGCAGTGTGCGGTGTGTCATCCGGCGCCGTACTACACGGACGGCCTCATGCACAATCTGCGAACCGAGCGGTTTTACGAGCCGAAGATGATCAACGGCCGGTACGCCACGGCGGACGGTCCGATCAAGACGTTTCCGCTACGGGGGATAAAGGAGTCGCCGCCGTACCTGCACGACGGCCGGGCGCTGACGCTGGAGGACACGGTTGAGTTCTTCAACCTGGTTCAGCAGCTACAGCTCAGCGAGCAGGAAAAGAAGGACCTGGTGGCCTTCCTGCGGGCGCTGTAGTCGAGAGTGTCCGGATACCGGTCGCACCCCTAAGCACCGGCGCGTGCGCCACTGCTTGACACCGGCGTGTGTGAAACTGTGAAGCGAGCCTCCCGTCGGGTATTCGTACCCGAGACGCCGGGAGTTAAGGGAATTAGGGACAGAATGGTTATCGGCTCGGTCGCACGCCACTCTTCACCCCGCCGTCAGAACACCTGACCGCTACAGTTGACGACACTACGGATCGGACTAGTCGTTACCGGCCGCCAACAGCCAGAACACCGCCTGGGCGGCCCCAATCATCCCGTGCCCGCTGCACTCGGTCAGCGGTGTTCAGCGACCTATAGAGCAAGAGGCGTTTGACACGCGTCCGAGACGTCAGGTGGAGAGGGGATACCCGAGCCGCACAAATCCACGGTACCGGATCTCCAACGAGTCTAGTTTTTCGATTGCATATCTCCATTGGCGCAATTAAAATTGCGCAGCAACGGACATTTACGCACGGGGACCAACGCTCTCTGGGGCCGGTAGTTCGGTGGACGCCCCTTCAAACGCCGCGCCTCGAGGGAGACCGATCATGAAGAGCAGACTGTTATTGAGAAGCTGGCTGGTGGCCATGGCCGCACTCGGACTGGCGCTGTGCCCCGGCTGTCAGGACACCCGGTCGGATGTCGACGGCGATGGCGTGGAAGATGACGCCGACAATTGCCCCGCGATGGCCAACGCCAATCAGGCCGACGCCGACGGCGACGGTGTGGGCGACGCCTGTGACAACTGTCCCGCCGTGGCTAACCCCGATCAGGCCGATGCGGACGGCGACGGCATCGGCGACGCGTGCGAGATTCTCGATCTGGCGGTGGCGGATAACCACGACAACGTTTTGTGCTAACAGCTTCATCTTACCTGGTCTTACCGTACTGCGTGACACATGTCGGCGGCCGTCTATTTGTTGGGAACGCTGATCACACTGACACACTTGGCCTCGTGGGCTTCAGCGATCCCCACAACATTGTGACCGGCACTCTGCCGGACATCCTGCTTCGCGCGCCCCTGGCAGGTTACATCGTAGACATCCGCGGCATCCTGGGAACACTGTGGTATTCGAACAGCTACTATTCGAGCGTATGCGGTTTCCTGAATGCAGCCACGATTGAGAGCGGCCAATCGCCGGACATCGTCTTGTCCGACGCGGACATGGTCTTTCCGATGTGGCTGGTCGTTCACGAGCGCGAGTAGTGGTGCGTAACCGGCGTCCGTAGCGAGGCATAATAAGCACGCAGG
>JAAYXS010000797.1 GCA_012515775.1 Phycisphaerae bacterium | reverse complement strand
CGCGCCACGGCGCGCGAGCAGCTCATGCGCTGGCAGGGCGCGGAGCGCCTGGCAGCGTTGCTCAGAAACTCGGACCTGCTGGAACGCCCCGATTTCCGCGAAGGCTTGAACACACTCGGGCGCCCGGCGTGGTTTTTCGGCCTGAACGATTTGCGCGACCTGCCGCCTGAGCTGCGCGCCCGGGCCCCGGAATGGCTGGTCCTGCTCGGCTACCGGCCGGAGCAGAAGCGCGCCCTGCTGGCCCGCTGGTCCGAGGTGGCATTTGACGAGCTGCGCGTCGCGGCCGAAGCAGCCGCGCGCGCCATGGCGCAAGGGCCGGAGTGCTGGGCGGTTGACGGGAGCACACTGGCGCCGCGGGAGGACGGGGCATGACCTGGGCGTGGCTGATATTGGCACAGGACGCGCCGCTGACACGGCGCCAGGCGCTGGAGCTGCTGCGTAAGGGCTTCCACAAGGAGCTGGCCAGCAATGACTTGTTCATATATGTCATCGGCGCGGTCGCGCTGATCGCGCTCATCCTGCTGCTGAGCCAGGTGATCCGTCAGCGCCAGCGGCCGAAACCGCCGCCGCGGCGCGATTATTTGCTCGAGGCGGTAAAGGTGCTCGGGCTGACGCGCCAGGAGCGCTCGGACCTGTTAGAGCTTGCAGCGCGAGCGCGTCTGCCGCAACCGGCCGCCATGCTGCTTTCGCCCGCCAACCTGAGCTACGCCTTGAGCCGGGCCGCGATCGACGCTCCCGCCGGCCCGCTGCGGAACCGGTTAGACGCGCTTTCGCGCAAACTGTTCGGCGAAGGTTTAACGCGGAATACGGGATACTCGACTTTTCAAACCGCCTCCAGAACGGCCAGTGGCAACCAGCCGGTCTGATCGTTCGGCAGGCGAACCTCGGCCCAGTCGCCGCGCTGTTGCAGCACGCGCATTTCTACGCCGGGCCCCAGTGGTTGCTGCAGTGCGGGATCGTAGCCCTCACCGCGCCCCAATCGCAGGATGGTAGGACTACCGACCAGCACAGCACGCGGGTGACGCGCGTCCTCGCGCACTTGCCAAATCACCGAAGCCGCGAACGAAAGCGCCAGCCCCACCGCCAGCCCGCCCGTAATCACAAACTCGCGCCGCGGCCAGCGCAGACGCAGCGTGAGTAAGAACCAGCCGACTACGGACAGTACCACGGCGGCCCAGAACCGGCCGTGAAGAGCCGTGTCATAGTGCAGGAAAAGAAGACTGCGAACGAGACGGGTCTGTCCGCTGCGCTCGATGGCCGGTTCCACTTGGCGTCGCGCGTATTCAAGATTCGCCGCGATCTTCTGGTCGGCGGGATCGAGTTGCTGGGCCCGGGCGTAGTGCAGAATGGCCGCCCCGAGTTCATTGAGCCGAAAGTACGCGTTGCCCAGGTTGTATTCGAGCGCGGCGTTTCGCACGCCTGCCTCGATCAAAGCACTGAACCCGGCCACGGCCTGGCGATAGAGCTCCTGCGAACGCTCCGGCTGGTTGTGCGCCAACTCGACCGCCTGATCGAATGCGCTTTGGGCTT
>JAAYXS010000796.1 GCA_012515775.1 Phycisphaerae bacterium | reverse complement strand
GCGAGGACGGTTCGCCGCTTCCGCCCGCGATCCTATGCCGCGGCGCGGCCGCTCCGACCCTGGCGAGCTGCCTCGTGGATGACACAGGCGGCTTATGGGCCCACTCTTACGCCCATCCGGTGGTGCGGCATCGGGGCGGCCTCGTTTGCCTATGCAGCCGAGGATGCGCGCCAGCAACTCGTACCACTAAATATGACCGATGTAACGCCGCTGCACGGTGCCGGGTGGGGGAGCATCTGGGGCTGGCGCACGGCGCTGCCGCACTCCTTCGGCGGCCAGACTCCGACCACCGCATTTCCAATCGGGGGCGGGCTTACAGTCATGCTCGACTCCTACTGGGGAGCGGACCCGAACCCTTGGGGCGCCGCAGCGCGGGCGCTGAATCCCTTCGTTGAAGCCGCGGGCGGGACGCTGCAAACCTACCACTGCCCCGCTGATGCGGGCTATCCCGTCGCGGTCACCGAGTGGACTTCGCCGGACGTGCCTGCGTCCGCCGCCGGGATACCATGCTTTGAAATGCTAGGGAATAGCTACAGGGCGAATCATGCTGGCGCGGTATGGTTTCAGGGCTCGGACTATTCAGTTGCCTCAGGTTCGCTGTACGTCGGCCCAAGCGGCCACTCAGCCGAATACATTCTCGAGCCGGCACGCGCCGTGTTGTACTCTGATCCTCTGTTCTACACGGCGGTGCGTCAGCTTTCGGACGCGGAGCAGACGGATCCGATTGTCGGCTGGCATGGGTTCCTGATGGCCGACAATGTGCTGTATTCTGACGGCGCGGCGCGCCTCACGGAAATCGGCAGCCTCTATCAGTTTAACGCGCAGGAGCTACAAGACCTGTTTCTCTACGACACTCACCCGTCGAGCTGGCTTCTGCGTCGCGGCGCGAACTGGCAGATGGACTGCTATCCGGCTCCGGGCGCCGTGATTCACACCTACACCGAACCGGGCCCACCTCGGCCCTATACGAGCCAACTCGGCTGGCCGTTCGAGCGTTGCATATTAAACGAGAACCCGTTTGGTCCCGGCCCCGGCGGCCGGAAAGCCTATTCGCCCCCTGCCGAGCCCCCGAACGGTGCCTGGATAATGCGGTAATTTGATGGCGAGACGGGCTCGTTATTCGTAACTAGCCGACCATGGGCTCCGGCTTCGGTCGGGTTCGTCCGCGCACTCGGTCGAGCCGCCGACTCCGCATTACTCATGGCTGGAGTCGTCCCCGGTGAAGTTCGATGCACCCGGCTTTGACGACGCGGCTGGCGGCCAGGTGTGCTCGGCTCGTACGAGCCGTATCCGCTCAAAAGATCGTCGTCGGATACGCCGCCGGCAGCATGCAACGCCGGCGGCGCATACTTCCTTCCTTTGATCCCCGTTATTCTTAGCAATCCAGATACAGCTCGTACTCATACGGATGCGGCCGCGCGTTGATCGCTTCCGTCTCGTCACGGCGCTTCACTACGATCCAGCGCGAAATGAACGCCGCTGGGAAAACGTCGCCTTTGACCAAAAACTCGTGGTCGCGGCCGAGGGCATCCAGCGCCTCGTACAGCGAGCGAGGCAGCGATGCGATTTCCTTGCGGAACTCCTCGGGTTG
>JAAYXS010000795.1 GCA_012515775.1 Phycisphaerae bacterium | reverse complement strand
GCCGTCCATTCGTCCGATAGTACGGCGCGACAGTGCAGTGGCACGGTCTGCAAGGGAATTCGCTGGTGCACATCGCATATTTTGCGCTTCCGGCGGCCTGCGGGAAATGACTGGGCTGATAACCGCGGCAAAGCGAAACGGCCCGCCAGGCGGCCTCGTCGCGTCATAACATCAGGTTGCGATTGTCGAACCCGGGGCCGCTTGTCCGATCCAGCCGCCGCTTCAGCCGCGGAGTAATACGCATGAATATGTACGTCGGGACGAGCGGCTATTCCTACCCGCAGTGGAAAGGCACGTTCTACCCGCAGGATTTGCCGGCCAAACAGATGCTCCGTTACTACGGCGAGCATTTCCGGGCGGTGGAAATCAACAATACGTTTTATCGCATGCCCAAGGCGTCCGTGCTGGAGGGCTGGGCCGAGCAGGTTCCGGCGGATTTCCGGTTTGTGCTGAAGGCGCCGCAACGCATCACGCATATACAGCGGCTCAAGGAGGCCGACGAATCGGTTTCGTATCTGCTTGACGTGGCGGCAGTGCTGCGCGAGCGGTTGGGGCCGCTGCTGTTTCAATTGCCGCCAAATCTCAAGAAGGATGTGCCGCGGCTGCGCGCTTTCCTGGCGCTATTGCCCGGGCGGCGGGCGGCGTTTGAGTTTCGGCATCAGTCGTGGTTCGATGACGAGGTGTTCGATTTGATGCGCCGGCATGGGGCGGCGCTATGCGTTGCCGAGGCTGAGAACGACTTGGCGGTCCCGCTCGCGTCGACGGCGGACTGGGGGTATTTGCGGCTCCGGCGGCTGGACTATGGTGAGGCGGATTTGCGAAGGTGGGCAGGGCAAGTGGCGCGGCAGGAGTGGGGCGACGTGTTCGTATTCTTCAAGCACGAGGAAGAGGGCAGGGGGCCGCAGTTGGCAAGGATGTTCTTGCAAATGTTCAACGAGTGTGCGACTGCATGAAGTGCAGCTTCAAGCCGTGCCGCTCAGTTCGCGGCGTCGCTTGGCTCGGAGTTTAGCACAGCTTCCCAGCGGCTTCGGCGGCGCAGCGGGTTGCGGACCAGGGTCAGGAATGAGACAGCATAAACGGCGGCGACCGTCCCCAGGCCCGCCAGCAGGGCGTTGCGGGTGCGGTGCTGACCGGCAATCGTTCTGACCTGGGCGCCGCCGGCCTGAACGGGCGGCAGCAGGCCGCCTTGCTTGGCGGCGGCGATTTGCCGATCGACCTGCGTGATGCGTGACTGGCAGCGCTCGATTTCTGCCGCGGCCTGTTCCATCTCGGCGGTCAGGATTCTGCGCTGCACTACTTCGTCTTCGAGCCGCCGCAGTTCATCCAAGCCGGCGGTGAAGTCGCGAATCAGCCGTTCGCGGGCCGCTTCCAGTTCCTCCACGTTCTGCCGCAGGGTTGAGAGCTGTTCCATCTGTTCGACGCGGGCGCGCTCATCGGCTTCGAATTGCAGCAGTTGGCGAACGCTGACCTGGCGGCGCTCCAGGCGCGATTGCAAGCCGCGCGCTTGCCGCTCTAAGGCGTCCAGCCGCACGTTGCGGGTGGCGTCGGTGTTGTCGGCCGCGCTGGTCAACTCTGCGTTCCTGGCGTTCAGTTTGGCGAGTTCGCTGCGCAGGACCGCCACGACGACGACTTCACGCGTGCCGCCCTCAGAGCCGCTGGTGAACTGTTCCAGCCGGGCGCGCAACTCATTTTCAAGGCCCTTCGTTTCGCCGCAGAACTGGCGGGCCTGGTCGGCGGCGGCAACCTGGCGGTTGATCAGGTCTGCCAGCTCGACCGTGGCGTCGACATCGCGCAGTTGCGCCGCGCCGGCCTCCCACTCGACCACAAACTCTTCCAAGCGCTTTTGGAATGCGGCCAGCTTGGACTCGAAATCCTCCAGGACCGCGGCAACCTGCGGCGGCGGCTGGAGCCCGCGTTGTTCGGCGACGACGGCGGCCGTGTCGGACAGTGCGCCTTCCAAGTTCTTGAGCGGGTCGGAGAGCAGCAGCATGGCCACGCGCATTTCGCTGCGGTACTCAACCAGGGCAGCGTGGAATTCCTTCAGGTCGGCCTGGTACATCTCGTCCGCGAGCAGGGCGTTCTCATAGTCGGCCGGCAACACGTTTCCACGCCGCACGGGCATTTTCTCCAGGTCTACCAGCCGGGACTGGGCTTCGACGAGGTTCTTGCTGCGCAGCTCATAATCGCGACGGAGTTCATCGGAGGCGGCCCGGGCCTGGTCGCGTTGCTCTTCTGTGGCCAGTGTAGCGATGGTGTTCTCGCGGCTGGTTTGCTTCTGTTGAGCGGCGCGCATCTGGTTTTCAAGCGCGGCGCGCTCGGTATTGAGTTGGGCGATGGTTTCCGCCACTTCGGCGGATTCGATCCCCGCGCTGGATTGGACGGCGTAGCGGGCAGCCGCGCTTTCCACCAGCGGCTGCAACAGCTCGGGTTGCGAGCCGCGGGTTGTGATGCGAATCAGGGGCGCATCGGCCGCGGCCTCGATTCGCACCTGTCCGGCTGCGCGCAACTGGCGCCAGGCAGGAGAAAACGCGTGGCCGTCTAACAAGTCTTCGATCAGATTCGGGGTGCGCAGCCGTTGCTCGTGCGCGAGGGCGAAGCGCGGCTCGGTGCCGGGCGGGAGCTGCAACTCGGCGGCGGCCTCGTAAACCGGCCTTTCAAGCGAGAACCAGGCGAAGGCGGCGATGCCTGCCCCCAGCAGGGACAGGACTCCCGTTCGCAGCCACCAGCGCCCGGGGCGGACGAGCGCGGAGTGCTGAGCGGCCCGCATTTCGGCGGCCTCGTTGGAAAGGGCGGCGCGGGCTTGCGCGATCTGATCTTCCTCGCGCCGGCGCCGTTGCTCTGACTCAACGGCGGAGCGTTCCAGGGCGGCGCGCTGTGCCGCCAGTTCCTGCAGCTCCAGTTCGGCCGCAAGCTGGCGCTGGCGCACTTCGGCGTCGCGGGCCTCGGCTTGTTCGCGGAGGGCCAGGGCTTGCTCGCGTTGCAGTTGGGCGTCCTCGAGGGCGCGCTGCGTGTGGTCGTCCAATTCTCTGCGGCGGGCTTCGATCTGGGCCTCGGTCTCGGCCAGGCAGGCGGTTTCAGTTTCGAGGTTGGCGGCGCGGGCCCGCAGTTGCTCTTCGTAGTCGGCGAGCCGGCGCAGGCGTTGTTCGTGCTCGGCCTGCGCTTTGATCAGGGCGGTGCGTTGGGCGCAGATCTGGTCCAGCTCGCGTGAAAAGTCGTCGCGCTGCACGGCGGATGAGGCGGCTTCTAACTCGAGCTGCCGTGCGCGCTGTTCGAGTTCCTGTTGTTTCTGCTCCAGGGCGCGTTCGGTTTGAGCCAGTTTGGCGCGATGTTGCGCGACTTGCGCCTGCTGGGCTTGCAGTTCGCCGTGCTGGCGGTCCAGCGCGGCCAAGCGCTGCTCCAGTTGGGCCGTCTCGCGTTCCAGCGCGGTTGTCCGCGCGCGGAGGGCCTCCTGGGCGCGCTCGATGGCGAGGGCCTGGTTCTGAAGTTGCTGGCGCTGTTGTTCCAATTTTTCGCGCTGCTGGACGATCTCGGCGTGGGCGAGGCGCACGCGGTTTTCGATGTCCCGTTCGCGCTGGCGAATGCGCGTGATGCGTTGGCGCAAGTTCTCGCGGTCGGTGACGCGCAGCTTGAGGAGCGTGTCCTGACGATGCCGGACGCGGTCGGCCTGTTCGGACAGTTCGCGCTGGGCCTGCGCCAGCGACGCTTCGCGATCCAGGAGGCGCTCCTCAAGCTCCTTCAAACGTTCGGCGCGGGCGGATAGCTCGAGGGCCTGAGCGTCCAGCGCGGCGCAGCGCTGGCGCAAGCGTTCTTGCGACTCAGCCCAACCGGGAGGCGCGCCCTGGCGGTGCTGGCCCTGCAGGAGGCGGAATTGACGCTCCAGGTCGCGTTCGCGTTCGCGGAGGGCGAGCTCGCGCGCCACGAGCTCCTCCATGCGCGCCCGGATCTCCCCGATGAGCGGCTTGATGGCGTCGCCGTTGTCCAGCGCTGCGGCGCGCACGGCAAACTCCTCGACGCTGTCGCTTCGAAGCTCTGGGGGCTGGCCCGCTTGCGCACTGCGGGCCCGACCCGTCCGTGGAACCGAGCTTTGTTGGTCCGGTAAATCTTCCATCGGGCTACCAGCGGCAGGCGCGATCCCCGCCGCCACTCACGCCGCCAGTGCCATTGTAACTATCGGTTCAATGGCCGCACCTGTCGCGGTAAGGCGCGCGGGGGCGGCATGAACCGCGCGGTCCGGGGGCGTGGGCTCGTGGCTTGCAATTCCGCGCGAAGTGATTACCGTTTTAGATAGTTCTGAAACTTTTACGGAGAGAAGCATGTTGTCGGGCCTGGCGGAGTGCAGGAACCTGCTGGTGCGGCGCTGGGGCGAAATGGGCGGCTACTGGGGGATCAACCGCACCATGGCCGAGATACATGCGCTGCTCTTTGTATCCGGCGAAGCGCTGTGCACCGACGACATCATGGCGCAGTTGCACATCTCGCGCGGCAACGCCAGCATGAATCTGCGCGGCCTGGTAGATTGGGGGCTGGTTCAGCGGCAGCATCGGCTGGGCGACCGCAAGGAGTACTTCCAGGCCGACGGCGACGTGTGGCACATGTTCGAGACGATCATGCGCGAGCGGCGGCGGCGCGAGGTCGAGCCGATTCTCAACGCCATCGAGCGCTGCCGGGCGATAATGAGTTCGCCGGGCCAGCCGGCGACCGCGCAGGGCGAGGATTTTCTGCGCCGGCTGGATGAGCTGCGCCGCTTTCTGTCGACCATGGGTACCCTGTTCGAGATGGTGGTGCAGTTTGGGCCGGATGGTATCGACGGACTCCTGCGGCTCGCGGGGGCCGGCGTGCCGGCCGGGCGTCCGGCCAGCGGGCAGCCGCGCACGTTGGAAACGCGGCTGGCGGCGGCACCGGGGGCCGGCGGGCGGCCGCTTTCACAGAATGGGCGCGCGGGCGACAAGAGGCACAAAAGTGGCCGCGGCGGGCGCAAGGCGCGGATTTAGGCCATTAGGATTTAGGGATCGCAAGGCGGGTAACATGACAGATGCAGAATTGGCCCAGGCGTTGAGGCAGGCGGCGCTCTTGGAAGGGGATTTTACGTTGCGCTCGGGCCGCAAGAGCAAGTACTACCTGGATAAGTACCTCTTCGAGACGCGCCCGGAGTTGCTGCGCGAGCTGGCGCTACGGTTCGCGCGCTTCGTCGATCAGAATACGGATCGCATCGCCGGGGCGGAACTGGGCGGCATTGCTCTGGCCGCGGCGGCCGCGCTCGAGACGGGCCGGCCGTTTGTGATCGTGCGCAACTCGAAGAAGGCGGGGTATGGGACCGGCAAATTGATTGAGGGCCGGCTCAACCCCAAAGAGCGCGTGTTGCTGGTCGAGGATATCGCGACTTCGGGCGGGCAGGCGGTGGAGGCGATAAACACGCTGCGCGCCTCGGGCGCGGAAGTGACTGGGGTCGTCGTGGTGATCGATCGTCAGGAGGGCGGTCGGCAAGCGATCGAAAGTACCGGGGTGGCGTTCCACGCTCTGTTTCGCTCTGAGGACCTGGGTATTCGGCCGGAGGGATAAAGGAAGAAGCTCAGGAATCTAGGCGCGACGGGCTCAGGGAGCGAGGGGCGCATCCCCGGAATTCTCTTGGTCGCGTTCTTTAAAATACCTGGATACTCTGGTGCGCAATCAAAGTGGGGAGCCAAGCTCGCGCTTGACTCCCCACTGCAAAGGCTCCCCTTCTGGCTGTCCGATGGGCTGCGCCGCGGTTCCACTCGCTGCTTTTCCAGTGCGGCCGGTGGGATGGGGCGCCGACCTTCACACCGGCGGTCTATGGCGGAATTCAAGGCTCCCGGTCGTGAGTCACGCGGCTAGCGTGAAGAACAGAGTACGAGTACATACACGGAGGCGATCTCACAACGGGGAGCCATTAATTCTGGGGCCTCTGGCGCGGCCGAAACGGTCTTTGGTTGTCTACAGCGCTAATTGGCGCGCCTGTTCGGCAGTACGAGCGTGACGCACTGCTGCACCGCCGCCCGTGAGAGTATGCATTACAAAATTAACGTGGGGCTGAATTTCTAATGACGTTCTTGTCAAGTGGGAATTGTGTACTCGGAAAATCCACTCACAGGTCGAATACACTCACTGGTCATGGTGCGTTCGGGAGTAGTGTGCCGCCCAGAATCCGCTGCACCCGCTGCGAGTTCCGCACAATGAGCGTGCCTTCGAAAATGGAGAGCGTTCCGCGCCCGCCGTTGACTTCCCAAGTATCCGGCTCCACCGAAGCGGTGATTGCGGCTATCAGTTCGGCGGCCAGGCGCTCTCTTTCTTCCTCCGCGCTTTCGCCTGTCCGGGCCGGCGGGTCTGCCATACCAATGAAAGCCCCGCTGGCGGCGCGTGCAGTGACCGGGCGCGGCATGGCAACGCCTGGTGCGACGAACGGGTCAATGGTAAATACATAATCCTGAAGTCGTCCGACGAAGAGCTGTGCTGGACGGCCTTGGCGAGACTGCAGCAGGTCATGCACCGGATAGGTGCG
>JAAYXS010000794.1 GCA_012515775.1 Phycisphaerae bacterium | reverse complement strand
TGCCCTGCGACGGCTCGCAGTACGCAGGACACTGTGAGGCCGGCCTGGCGACTCGGGTCAACCGCGAAAAACGCGCGGCGAAGCGCCCGGCCGGTTTGCAGACCGCTCCTTCTGCTGTCTGCCTCAGCCTCCGACTAACAGCGACACAAAGGGATCTATGTCAAACACGTTCACGGCGCCGTCTCCGTTGATGTCGGCGCTGCCTGGATCGCAACCCGGATGCGCCGCGCGGTACCTGTCCATATCCGTGAGAGCCAGCACAAACGGGTCAATGTCGAACACGTTCACCGCCGAATCGCAGTTCACGTCACCGCTCGTGGTCACCAGCATCGCAGTCAGCGACAGCAGACGAGTCGCCGCCGGCTGCCCCACCAGCGCCGCCTGCGCCGCGTCGTACAGCACGATGGTTTCGCCCGAGTCGTTGTAGTCCCCGTCGCCGTTGTTGTCGCTGAGCCGCTTGACGCGATCAAACAGCATGTCGAGCACCAGCAATGAGCCGTCCGGCAGGAAGAAGTACTCGCGTCCGTGATCCTGCTCCGGTGCGTGCGTTCCGGACAGCTCGTGCCACAGCTCGCGCACCTCGTTTGGCTGATCGATGACGCCGTTGCCATCCCGATCCTTGATTGCCAGAAGCACGTCCGTCGCGAGGCCGTAGTACCCGAACAGCACGATTTCGTCCGTGAAGTAGTTGTACGCCAACGGCCCGCCGTAGAGCCACGCGATCCAGTATCCCGTCAGGCTCAACAGCATGTCGTCCGTCAGGTACTCAGTTACCTCGCGTGTGACCGGATCGATGCGCTTGACGCGTAACGTGTCGCCCGAGGGCGTATCGCTGAAGTACGCGTAGCCGGCGTTGTCGAATTCCAGGTCATTTGCGCTGACGGCCGATATTCCACCCGGCGAGAGCTCCACCCAAAGCTCAACCTCGTCCGCGTCATTCACATCGCCGTCCCCATTGAGGTCCTCAAGCCTGTAGATCGCGTCTGGATTCGCAGAACCCCCAAAGCTCGACTCGAACAGGTAAAACGCGCCGTCGGGCCCGGCAATCAGCGCCACCGGCATCTCCAGCATCCGGCCCCCCGGCAAGCTGCCGCCGAACCACACGGTAGCCTCGTCAGCGTCAAAGAAGTCGTGGTCGCCATTGAGGTGCCGCAGCCTCACTATGTTGGGCGGCGCATAGTTATCGGTCACAAGCAGGTCGTCCGGGCCGAGCGCCACCATGCCCTGGCTATTGCCGACGCCCGTCCCCGCCGGGTACTGGTCGTACGCGATGACCACCTCGCCGGGGTCGCGCGTGTCCCAGTCATGGTTGATATCCTGGATCCGCAGGACCGCTTTCAGATCCTGGTCAAAAACGTACACGATCAGGTCCTCTGCCGTGCCTTGGCCGGCCCCTGCGCTGAGCATGACGGCCAGCGCGGCCAGCGCCCACTTCTCCTTCATTTCCATTCCTCCAGATGTCAACTAACTCGTTGGCAGGATGCGACTTCCGCCTCCAGGCGGCCGCCACGC
>JAAYXS010000793.1 GCA_012515775.1 Phycisphaerae bacterium | reverse complement strand
CTGGAGGTCGATGGCGATTCGGTGACCGTGGTCAAGAGCGAGCGCAAAAGCTGGACCGCCGCGTTCGCCGAAGCGCTCAAGCAGGTGATCAGCGAGGACCAGCGCGTGCACGCCCTGACCTCCGCTATGCCCGACGGCACGGGGCTGGCCAAGGTGCGCGAGGTGTACCCCGAGAACGTCCTGGACTGCGGCATCGCCGAAGGCTGCACGGTGGACATTGCGGCCGGCATGGCCAAGAGCGGCTTGCGCCCGCTGGTCTGCGTGTACTCGACGTTCCTGCAGCGGGCCTTCGACCACATTTTCCAGGAAGTGGCCTTGCAGGGTTTGCCGGTCGGCTTCTGCCTGGATCGCGCCGGATTGGTGGGCGGCG
This sequence comes from Phycisphaerae bacterium, assembly GCA_012515775.1. Taxonomy (GTDB): domain Bacteria; phylum Planctomycetota; class Phycisphaerae; order UBA1845; family Fen-1342; genus JAAYXS01. The sequence continues at coordinate 2,582 of JAAYXS010000793.1, read as the reverse complement.
ACGGCGCGGTGCACCACGGCTACCTCGACATCGCATACCTGCGAGCCTTCCAGAACATGGTTTTGATGGCGCCGGCCGACGAGCCGGAACTGCTGGCGGCCCTACGGCTCGGACAGCAGCTCGAGCAGCCCTACACGATTCGCTACCCGCGCGACAGCGTGCCCGATCCGTACGGCGAGGCGCCGCCGTTCCATGTGGGCAAGAGCCGGACGATGCGCGAGGGCGTGGATGCGACGTTACTCGCCTATGGTGCAACAGTGCAGTCCGCGCTGGAGGCCGCCCAGACGCTTGAGGCGGAGGGCATCGACGTCTGTGTCGTGAACGCGCGCTTCGCCAAACCGATTGATGAGGACATGCTCACGACCGCGATCACGCGCGGCACGCCGGTGTTGACGATCGAAGATCATTCGGTCGCGGGCGGCTTCGGCAGCGCTGTGCTGGAAACTGCTAATCGGCTGGGCTTGCCGACCGATGGAATCATCCGCCTGGGGCTGGCCGAAAACCGGTTCTATCGGCACGGATCGCGCGCCTGGCAACTGGCCGAGGCCGGAATCGACGCCGCCGGCATCGCACTGGCCGTGCGGCGGGCGGTGAAGGCGGCGCGTGAGGCACTCAGCAATGGCGAGCCAGCCCCGCGCGAGCGCAGCTCGACGTAGAGCCGTATGGAAGAATTCACCGCTCAGCATCTGGCCGGTGTGTCGCGCACGTACGCGATACTCATTCCCATGCTGCCGCGCAGCCTGGCGGAGCCGGTCGGCCTGGCGTATTTGCTGATGCGGATAGTCGACACGCTGGAGGATGCGCCGGAGCTGACGCCTGAGCAGCGCCGCGAGCTGTTCGGCGAGCTGCACGTGGCGCTGAGTTCGCCTGAGCCGGTCCCGTCGGGCAACCTGGCCCGGCCCATCGGCGAGAACGCCAGCGAGCGGGCCCTGATGCAGGATGCCGGCGAAGTACTGGCGCGAATCCGGCGGCTCGAACCGGCCTACCGCCAGGCGTTGGAAGCTTGCGCGCACCAGATGATGAGCGGCGTGTGCCGGCTGCTGACGCGCAGCGCCGAACGCGGGCGGCCCTACCCCGCGATACGCGACGGGGCGGAACTGCGCGAGTACTGCTACTACGTCGCGGGCGTGGTGGGAGAGATGTTGTGCGCCATGATGGCGCATCACCTGCGCTATCCGGCGCTACTGAAATTAAGCGCGGTGGCCGTCGAGTTGGGCATCGGGCTGCAACTGGTCAATATTCTCAAGGACGCTTTGAAAGACGCGGAACAGGGGCGGCGCTATCTACCGATGGCGGAGGAGGGGCGCGTTTCGCCCGCGGAAATCTACCGCGCGGTCTTGGCCGAAGCCCGGCAATGCCTGGCGCGCGGCACCGAATTCGTGCTGGCCTTGCCGGTGCAGGCGGCCAGCTTGCGTTCGTTCTGCGGGCTGCCCATCGCCTGGGGCGCGCTGACGCTGGCGCGGGCTGAGCGAGACGCGGGCCGGGCGAAAATCAGCCGCAGCCTGATCCGCGCCTCCATTGCGCGATTCGAGCGCTTGGCGGGAAACGATCAGGCCCTGCGGTGTTGGTTCGGCACCCTGCTCGGCGCCGGTGATAAGGTGATAAAGGGATAGGGTGATAAAGGACGGCCCGCGGGAATCACCTTATCACCCTATCACTTTATCACTCTCTTCGTCTCGCCGCTGCCAGTGCAAGTACGCTCCCATGAATTCCGCGCCGAAAAACACTATCAGCGCCGAGTAGTACAGCCACAGCAGCAGCAGCACGAGTGAGCCGGCCGCTCCGTAGGCCGACGCGATGTGGCTTCGCGCCAGCACCAGGCTGATCAACTCCTTGCCGATTGTGAACAGCACCGCGGTCACGCCTGCCCCCAGCCACACGTCCCGCCAGGCCAGCTTCGCGGCCGGTAGCACCCTGAAAATGGCCGCGAACGTAACGGTGAACACGAACAACGAGGAAGCGAAGTTCAGGGCGCGCAGAATCCAGAATGATCCTGCCAGTCGATCCCCGAAAAACTGGATAACCAACTGCGTGCCCATCGAGAGCACGACCGCAAACAGCAAAATGAGCCCAAGCACCAGCAACATGAGGAGCGTCAGCAGCCGGCGGCGCGCGTAGGCGCGGATCGGATTGCCCGGGGGCGGAGGGACGTTCCAAATCCTGTCCATGGCGGCTTGAAGTTGACTGAACGCTCCGGTCGCCCCGAGCACCAGCGTAATCGCCGAAACCACCGTCGCCAGGCCGCGCCCGGGGTCCGTACGGGCTCTGCCGACGATGTTCTCGACCGCGCTGGCCGCCTCCGGCCCGGCCAGGTTCCGAATCTGAGCCACGAGTTGGGCCTGCGCCTCCGACTCCTCCCAGATGTAGCCGGCCATTCCCAAAAAGAGGATGACGATCGGTACGAGCGAAAGGACGGCGTAAAACGCGACCGCGGCGGCCAACTGTAATGCGTCGTCTTTGAAGAAGCACTCGACGGTGGTTCGCATGATCCGGTACGCCGCGCGCATGACCTGCCTTGGGTCGCCCAACGCGTTTAATCAGGCTGAAGAACCGATTCGATGAACCGATTTTAGGCGGCGCGG
>JAAYXS010000792.1 GCA_012515775.1 Phycisphaerae bacterium | reverse complement strand
TATTCTTTCAGCAGTTCAGCGCTGACCTGCTTAGTAGCCGCCACCCAATACCACAGCACCAGCGCCGCCGCCGCCGCGAACCCCGCGATGATGACGCCGATTGACACGTCGCTCTTGTCCCGGCGTGCGCCGCGTCCGTGCCAGGCGCTCTTTCAACTCCGACCCGCGCGCCCTCGTCCGGCGCGCACGACCCGGCCGAGACATGCGGCCCGGGCGTAGGGGCAGCGATCCGTCGCCTGCCCCGGAGGCTTATCGGCAGGCGCGCCCGGCAGGTGAAATCGCGCCGGGCGACGTTGCGGGGCAAGCGCCGCGCTACTAGGATACGCCCGCCCCGAAAAGCTGCGCCTGCCTCGGCCGGTTGCCGGAAGCTGGCGGTCCCAAGCGAATGGGGGGCGGGCAGGAATTGAGACCCAGGAGCGACGGTTCCTCGCCATGGAGCACTACGAAGAACACCAACGCGACATTAGTTGGTTGCGGATCTCCGAGGTCAACGACCTGCGCCGGTTGATCCGCGACGTGCCGGATTTTCCCAAGCCGGGCGTGGTGTTCAAGGACATCACCCCCTTGTTGGCAGACCCCGCGGGCTTGGCGTGGGCGGTGGAGCTGATGGCGCAGCCCTTCCGCGGCAAGCGGGTCGATCTGGTCGCCGGCGCCGAATCGCGCGGGTTTATATTCGGCACTGCGGTGGCGCGCGAGTTATCGGCCGGCTTCGTCCCGATCCGCAAGTTGGGGAAACTGCCGCACCATACTTATCGCCACGAATACGTCCTGGAATACGGGTCCGATGCGCTGGAGATTCACCGCGATGCCATCAAACCCGGACAGTCCATTCTGATGGTGGACGACCTGCTCGCGACCGGCGGGACGCTCGCGGCTTGTTGCCGGCTGGTTAGCGATCTGGGTGGCAACGTGACGGCCGCGGCGGTGTTGATCGAGCTTAGGGAGCTGCGCGGCCGGGAACGGCTGGCTGGTTATCCGGTCTTTAGCGTGTTGAGTTTCTGATTGGGTTGCAGGCGCGGCCCTAAGTTGGTGGCTGTTTGAGACTTACGGTTAACAGAGCGTCCAAGCGGAGCCCCGCAGTCCGGGACACCCTGGAGATTTTGGCCGCCCGGCACAATGGAAGCGCGCAGGAATTTGCGAGTGCGGAAAGTATCGCGCTGCCCGACGGCCGGAGTGCTTTTGGCTGATGGATAGCGAAGTCCGCGGCTGTGCGCCGGGCTTTGCATGGAGGTGTTGAATGAAATACGGCAGCGTCATCGCGAGCGTAGCGCTCGCTGTGCTGGCGCTGTGCCCTTGCGGGTGCACAATCGGTATGGACCTCCTCAACCCCGACCTTCTCCGGGCGATGGGGATTGACCCGGGCGTGGTCAAGCCACCGACCGGCGTGGTGGTCGTGATGTTCGTGAACGACACCAACGGGCTGGCGACGTTCCATGGTTTCGAAATCCCGAATCTGGCCCACCCCGAACAAGGGTCTCGGAATTTTACTGTCCAAGTAGAGCCCCGGGAGAGCGACAACGAAGTGCTTGATTGTCCGTTGGACGCGTTCGGGCTTGGCAGTCTTGGCGCAGGCTTTGTCGTGAGCGATTCAACCGCAGTTGACGTGGTGATGCCGGACGGAGGAACCCAATCCGTTGCCTATGGCGGCGCGCCGCTTTACTCGCCGGACGATTTCGAGTGCAACGACACAATCATGGTTCAGCTCACCGCGGATGGCGTCTTGCTGGTCCAAATAATGCCGAGTTGAGCGCGGTCGGAGGAGCACGGCCACAAATGCACAAGCTGACAAAAACAACCTTGACCATACTAGCCACAGCAGTACTGCTCGGCGGTTGTTCGCCGGCGGATTTCCTGAACGAGCAGTTCCTGGCGTCCATTGTGGGCAGTTCGGCCACCACGTTGCCGGGCAATGCGCCGGCGCTGCTGGTAGCCGTCGAAAATCAAACGGGTCGCCCGGCGGCCGTTCAGGTGGCATACCGCGATGCGAATAACGCTCTGCGACAGTACACAGCCGCGCTGGAGCCTGGGCAACGTACGGCCAAGGCGCTGATGTGCCCCGTTTCAGAGATAACCGTAGGCGATTTGTCCGACCCCTTGGTTACGGGGGCTTGGATAGAAATGGCGAACGGCGGCGCGTTCATCGAGGTCGAGCCGTTCGGCCGTGTATTGAAGACTCCGCAGAACTACGATTGCGGGGATGGGATTACGTTTGTGCTGCAGCCCTCGGGCGCCACGAGATCGGGGTACCAGCTATTCGCCTACGTCCAGCGTGCGAGTGAGGGAGGATGAGAATGCGTTTATCCAACGGGCGAAAATGGGCCGCACCAGCCGGCGCATTGACGGCGCTAGTGTTTTTGTCAGGCTGCCCGGGCCTGCAAAACTTGGAATACATCGCCGGCTCGACCGGGAGCAACAGTAACCTCGGCAAAGAGGCTTCGCTGGAGATCTTCACGCCGGACTCCGACCTTTCGATCACGCAAGGTACGCCGGTTGAGGTAACGTGGCGGGCGGTCGGAACGACCAGCTATGCCACGGTCGACCTATTCATTGACAACGATACGGATATAACGAACGGCGTTGTATCGTACCCGGTCACGGGCATGCAGTTAACGCAGATGTCGGCGCAGGTTGATACGCGGCAATTGGCGCCGGGCGAGTACCGCATCGGGCTGCTCGAAAAACAGGTCGGAGAAGTGGTGGCCTCGGCGTACGCTCCTGGGATACTGTACGTTAACAGCTCGCCGACGCTGTTCTTCAACTCCCCGCGC
>JAAYXS010000791.1 GCA_012515775.1 Phycisphaerae bacterium | reverse complement strand
TGGTGGGAATCGTGGCCGGGCTCGCGATCCTTGGGACGGAGTTCGTTTTCGCTCGGCAACTCCTGAAGAAAGCCAAGGCGGGCGCTCGGGCGGTTGGAACCCGCGCGGGGCTGTGCCGGGCAAATCCTGAGCAGGAACAGCCCGGCCCTCCGGAAGCCGCGCATAAACCTGCGCCATAGCGTGCGGACGTGTTCATCCTGCGCCGCACCCCGCCCAGAATCGAAAAGGCCGGGTTTCACCCGCGCGCGGGCGCGCGGTCGATCTCAGGCACCTCGTCTGGGATGTTCATTTCTCATTCGACGCCTCGTGGGGAATGTTTGGTTGTTAGTCTGACGCGCTGAAAAGCGGGCCGAGACCAAGAGCGCAAAGCAGCTCGTCTTCTCGGGAGTGCATGCGCTGAAATTGGCGCGGGGTCTGATCATCGTAGCCGGCCAGGTGGAGAATGCCATGCGTCAGATAGAGGGCCATTTCGGCGCGGGCGGTTTTCATCAGGCTACGTTCGGTCAGCGGGCGGCGGGAGTGCTTCTTCGCCAGGTGACGCGCTCGTTGCAGGGCGACATCAGCGCACAGGATCACTTCGCCGTCCAGCACAGCGCGGCGGCGAGCGGTACCGTAATCGAACGCAAGCACATCGGTGGGCTCAGCCAGGCCGAGGCTGCGGTGATGAAGCGCGCTCATAGCGCGGCGCCCGACCACGCTGACCGAAAGCGTGCCGGAGCGGAAGCCCTCGGCCTGCGCCACGAACGCAGCCACGCGCCGCAGGAGCGGGAGCGCGTGCCAGTCGCGCCTGAGCCGCCAGCCCGTTTCAATTCGCAGCGTGTCAGTCATGGCGCACATGAGAACGCCACGCCGCTGTTTGTGCCACTGCCCGAGGCATAAGGTGATAAGGTGATAAAGTGATAGGGTGATAAAGGGGATCCGCGGAACACTTTATCACTTTATCACTCCGCTAGTATTCCGGCGCCGGCGGCGGAAGCGGCACGAAGCACGCCTGGCAGCGCGGCTGGTACTGCCCCGGCCCGCCCACCATGTCGGCGCCGTTCAGCGGCACCACGCGTTGCGAAAAGCGCGCCGGGCGGCCGCAGGTGGTGCAGCCGACATGCATCATCTCGACAGCGTCCGCGATCTCCCGCAGTTGCGGCAGGGGGGGAAACGGGCGGCCCCAGGCGTCGTGATCGATGCCGGCCACGATCACCCGCTGCCCGCGGGCGCGCAGCTGCTCGCAAACGGCTACCAGCCCACGCCCAAAGAACTGGGCTTCGTCGATTCCGACAACGTCGGCTGTGGAACAGCGGCTGACGATTTCCGCCGGGCCGTCCGTAGCGAGTGCGTCGAAGCGGCGGCCATCGTGAGTCGCCAGATGGGCCGGATCGTAGCGCGCGTCCAGTTGATGCTTGAAAGCCACGACGCGCAGGCCGCGCACGCCGGCGGCTTCAAGCAACGCGATCAGCCGGCCAGTTTTGCCGGCGAACATGCAGCCGCAGATGATCTCGAGGCGTCCGCGCGCCATCAGTTCGCTTCCCGCAGCTTTCGGGCGGCCTCAACAAAGCCACGTAGCCGGTTCTGGTCGATTGCGTTCGACCAAAGCCCGCCTGATTTAATGTATGAACCCACGATGAAAACGTCCGCATGCGGCCAGTATTGCGGCAGGTTTTCAGGCGTGAGGCCCGAGCCGATCGCGACGGGGATGTCGACGGCCCGGCGGACCGCGATCACATCCTCGATAGCCGGGGGCCGGCCCGTGGCGGGGCCGGTAACGATTACGGCCGTGGCCCCGAAGAACTCAGCCGTGCGGGCGGCCTCAGCGATTGAGACGTCGGCGGTGATGGCGTGGCTGGCGTGCTTTTTCTTGACGTCTGCGAAGATCAATACGCGCTCCGCACTGATTTGGCGGCGGTATCTCAGCAGCGGGCCGGCGTCGGCGGTCGGCATCAAACCCTCATCGGCGACATGGGCGAAGGCGAAGTTTTCGACGCGCACGAATTGAGCATCGCACGCATGGGCGACGGCCAAGGCTTCGCGGTTGGCCGCGGCCAGTATCTGCACGCCCAGGGGCAGCTTGCTGACCTGGCGCACGGCCAGGGCGGCGGCGGTCATGGCGGCCACAATTTCCGGTCCGATTGCTCCGCAGAGGTAGGGCACGTCGTGCATGTTTTCGATCAACAGGCCGTCGCAGCCGCCGGCGGTCAGCAGGCCGGCTTCGTTGGCCGCGCGGGCGGTTATTTCCTTCATGGAGCCCGTGTAGCGCGGCGTGCCCGGCAGAGCGGGAACGTGGATCATGCCGACGAGTGCTTTTCGATGTGCAAAGAATGGTAACACGCACAACTCCGCACTAGCCCGGGCACTGCTTGAAGCTGCGGCTTCAAGGGGGTGATAAAGTGATAAGGTGATAGAGTGATAAAGTGGTTCCGTAGATCGCTCTTTATCACTCTATCACCTTATCACCTTATCACCTATCACGGGCCTGGGCACGCATCTTTCCTGTTAATAGCTGAACCGGCCCAGCTCGACCTTGCCGCGGAACGTCCAGTAGATGATCGCGGTATAGGTCAGCACGAACGGCATGCCGATGATCGCGATAATCTGCATTATTTGCAGCGTCTTTTGCGACGAGGCAGCGTTGTAAATATTGAGGCTGTACGCCGCATCCGTGCTTGAAACCACCAGATCCGGATACAGCGCCACGCCAAAGAGGAACACGAACGCGGCAATCGAGCAGCTCGACGACACGAACGCATAGAACGGCCGCCCCTGGTATATGGCGCGCGGGATATTCGCGATGGCCAGGACGTTGAGCAGGACGACGATCCAGACCCAGGGGTGCTGCTCGAAATTTCGGGTAGCGTTCTTGACCGTGATCAGCGTGTATATCGTGGTGAGCAGGTACATCACCAGGAACAAGCCGAACGTGCGCCACATCCAGCCGTGAATGCGCTTTTGCAGGTCGCCGGAGGTTTTCAGGTACAGGTAGATCGCGCCGTGCATGGCGAACGTGGCGACGGTGAAGAGGCCCACGAGCAGCGGGTAGGGGCGCAGCAGGCTGAGGAAGCCGCCGGTGTAGTTCATGTCCGCGTCGACGGCCATGCCGCTCATGGCGTTTCCCACGCCCACGCCGAACAGCAGGCTGGCGATGGCGCTGCCGGCAAAGAAAGTGTAGTCGAAAAAGTGCCGCCAGCGGGGGGCTTCCCGCTTGCCGCGATACTCGATCGACACGGCACGGCTGATGAGAGCGAACAGCAGCAGCACGAAAGCCAGGTAAAAGCCGGAGAATACTGTAGCGTAGGCATGGGGGAAGGCGGCGAACATCGCGCCGCCGAAAGTCACCAGCCAAACCTCGTTGCCGTCCCACAGTGGGCCGATGGAGTTCAGGAAAATGCGGCGTTCCTCGTCGCGCCGGGCGAACGGGTGCAGAATGCCGACGCCCAGGTCGAAGCCGTCGAGGATGGCATAGCCGGTCAGAAGCACTCCCAGCAGCACGAACCAGAATTGGTTTAGATCCATGTCTGACTCCGCCGATCGACCGTAGCGGCGCCTGCCCGCGCATCAGGCCGCCGACACCGGCCGGATGGTAATTGCAGCGGGGCGGTGGAGCAATCGGTGGCGAGCGGAGCCGGGGCGAAGTGAGCAGAGCCGGGGCGTATCGCCCCGGAATGATGCCAACGCCGCCGCAATTCGCCTTTGTGCAAGCAGAGCCGAAGCGTGCCGCCCCGGAGAATAGGGCCTATTGTCGGCGCTTGCGCTTAGCTCTCCGCGGCGCGCGAGCCATGCGGCGACGAAACCGCCGCCGCGCGGCGAATTTCGACCAGCGGGCGAAACTGCGCGTCGTGGCCGCGCAGCGCTTCCCAAATCTCCGACAAAACGTTACGCCGACTATTCCGATACAGATGAACGAACCGCGGGCGAGCAGAGTCCCTGTCGGCACGACCAGCCGCGACGGCTTTTTCCGGATTTGTGTTCAGCGCCGGCGCGTCATGCGCCGGATGCGGCAGCTCCAGGCCCCACATCGCGGTGAATTTCTCGGGTTCCACCCAATAGCGCATGTCGCCAATCAGCCGCTGCGAACGCGGATCGAATGCCGTGTAGCCGTCCGCAAACCAGCTAAACCGCTCGAAGGCCGCGGTTATAGCGGGCGAGTCGTGGCCCCGCAGTCGCAGCGTTTCCAGCGTCACCCTCTCGCCCGACGAGCCGACGCGCACCTGCGGCCGGCCGACGATCGGCAAACGCAACGAATCCGTGTAAAGCCGGCCATCGGACTCGTACACCGAGTTCCAAATGACGAGATTGCCGAGCGTGGGCATCACGCGCCCACGCACCAGCGTGTGGCCGCGGATGTTGGCCAAGTCGCGCTGCGCTCTGGCCCCGCGGAAGTGCTGCAGGCCGCCGAACGCCAGGTATAGCGCGGCGACCCCCAAAGCCGCGCGTGCCAAATTTGGCTTGCCCGCGACCAAAGCCCAGATCAGCCCAGCCAGCAGCACCGCGGTGAAGAGCGGATCGATGATGCTGATCGTGTCGAACGCCACGCGGGCGCGTGTAAAGGGCCAGCCCAGCTCCGTGCCGTAGCTGGTGAACGCGTCCAGCAGGCCGTGGGCGCCGTAGGCGACCAGTGCGGCCACCAGGACGAGCCAGGCCCTGCCCGCGAAAGCCCGCCAAGGCAGAAAGGGCAGGGCGCACAAGGCCGCCCCGAGCGGCACGACGACCAAGGCGTGCGTGAAAGACCGGTGATAGCTGAGCCCACCCAGCGGGTCGCCGTTGGGCCGAATGAACACATCCAGATCGGGCGCCATGCCGGCCAGTACGCCGACGACAGCGGCCCAGGGGGTGCGGCCTCCGACGGCGGCGTATGCGGTAACTCCTCCCAAAATGCCGTGAGTCAAAGGATCCATTTGCTTGCTCTGTCCCTGCGCTTCGCCCTTGGCCGGAGAAGTAGCGGTCATTGATGCTAGCCGGGCGGGCGCGCCAGTCAATTTGCGCGGGCGTACTTCGCGCCTGCCGGTGAGTGCGTTAACTTCCGGGCATGCGAAGGCTAATTCTCCTATCGGTGACGGGCTGTTTGCTGCTGGCCTGCGGCTGCGAACCGTCCATG
>JAAYXS010000129.1 GCA_012515775.1 Phycisphaerae bacterium | reverse complement strand
TTGATCTTCTACGACGCCTTCGGCAACCCGGTCGCCTATGAGATTCCCGGCACGCCCGGGATGAAGGCGGCCATGGAAGACGAGCTTCATCAGCGCGAGGGCGACGTGGTTGCCTTCTTCCTGCACGACGCATATTGGGACAGCGGTAGCCGATGCACGTACCGCATTGTTGACGTTCGCTTCGGGCGCGTAATGCACGTGGACCTGACGGGCAGTCCCAAGAACAAGGCATTGTTGCTGCAGCCCGTTGCATACACCGGGCCGGGCGTGATTGTCAGCGAGCACGCGCCCTCGTCCCAGGGTGCGGCCGGGTACGCACGGCTGGTTCGATAACTCGGCGGAGCAGGGTATGAAGGGCAAAACGCGGCAGAATCTTAGGCGCGCCGGTGTGGCGGTTCAGGTGGCCGTCTTTTCCGGAGTGATGATCGCGTTTGGCGCGCTGGCCCTCGATTTGGGGCGGCTCTACACCGCCCGGGGGGAACTACAGCGCGCCGCCGACTCGGCGGCGCTGGCAGGCGCCTCGGCGATCTTCACCGATGCAGGTCTGATCCGCGACGACGCGCGAGTGGACCACCTGGCCGCCAGCCGGGCCTCGGCAATCACGCTCCAGAACCCGACGTTAGGCAGCGGTACTATTCTGGACTCGCCGGATTTGCTTATCGGTGCTTTGGACCTCAACGACCCGAACGCAGTGCTGGACACGTCAGGCGTGAACCGCTTTAACGCGGTTCAGGTGCTGCTGCGGCGCGCGCCGGACTCCTCCAACGGCCCGGTCAGCTATCTGTTCGCTCACATTTTTGGTCAGCATCAGGGTAGCGTCGCCGCTTCCGCCACGGCGGTCGTGGATGATCGCTTTGCCGGCTACAGGACCACCGAGTCCAACCGCCTGCTAACCCCCTTCACCATCCATGTCGAGCGGTACGCCGAGTGCCTTGCCGACGGTGCGGACGACTGGTCCTTTGATGGGGAAGACGTCGTGGCTATGAGCGACGGCGTCCGAGAAATCCGGCTGTTTCCTTGGAAGCTCAGCGGCGGGGGAAAGAAGGGCGGTGACGGCAGCACGTCCGATGGTGCCGGTAATTTCGGCATCCTGAACGTCGGTACGGGGCACGGTGTGCCGGCCGTTGAAGAGCAAATCCTGCACGGCATCACGCCGGAGCAACTTCTGGCGGAGGTCGGCACTTCGGAACTTATCTTTTATGACCCGTTTGGCGAACCAGTGACGTACGTCATGGGGGGCACGCCCGGCATGAAGAGCGGCATGGAAGACGCGCTAGAGGCTCGCATCGGTGAGTTGGTCGGGTTTTTCCTGCACGACTCATATAGCGGGACCGGGGCCAACCTGACCTACAACATCGTGAACATACGGTTTGGGCGCGTGATGGAAGTGAATCTGCACGGTAATCCGTCCGACAAGCGATTAATTATTCAACCAGTCGCCTACACCGGGCCGGGCATCGTCATCAAGGAATACGCAAAATCCAGCGAAGGCGCAGCGGGTCTGGTTCGGCTGGTCCGTTAACGGCGCGGGCTGAAATGAGTAACCGCGCGAAACAGCCGATTCCATAAGCATGTAGCGCCTGATCCGGCGTACGTGTCGCCGGCGCGATGCTAGCAGCCGGATCCGAGGTTTCTCGGACCTGGGCGGACCGGGCGAAGGCATACAAGGATACACGCAGCTTTGAGCCAGGTTATTCGAGTCATCGTCGTCAATGCCGACGAGGCCGCCACGGTCGAACTGCGCAATCATCTTCTGGGCGTGGAGGGGGTGAAGATCGTGGCCGAGATCGACGAGCCGGCCCTGCTGCCGCAGGCGTTGGCGCAGTTCCCGGCCGAAGTGCTGCTGATTCATCTGGACCCCGACCCGGCCGGCATGATGGACGCGGTTGCGCCGCTGGTAGAGGCGCGCAAGGAGCACCTGGCAGCGATCGGCATGACCGAGGACCGCGACGCGGAGCTGGTGGTCCGGGCCATGCGGGCCGGGATGCGCGAGTTTCTCTGGAAGCCCTTCCCGCCGGAGCAGTTGAGCGAGATTCTGTTGCGGGTTGCGGGGGAGGCGGCGGGTGCGGGCCGGCGGCTGGGGCGATTGATTCCTGTGGTCGGAACGTGCGGCGGGGTGGGCGCGACGACCCTGGTCACCAATGTCGGCGTGGAGCTGGCGCAGCTCCGCGACCGCGAGTGGTCCGCGCCGAGTGGGGCGGGCAGTGCGCCAAGCGTCGCGGTAGTGGACCTGGACTTCCGCTATGGGCAGGTCGCGATGTTCCTGGATGCGCAGGCGAAATACAGCGTGGCTGAGCTATGCGACACGCCTGAGCGCATCGAGCCGCAAATGATCGAGCGCGTGATGTACCGGCACCCGACCGGCGTGCACGTGCTGGCGCAGCCCAACGACCTGGAGCGCGCCGAGCGAATTAGCGCCGCACAAGTCGGCAGCGTGCTGTCGGCCCTTCAGGAGCACTACGACTTCGTCATCGTGGATGGGCCGGTGCGCTTCGATCCCACCGCGCGCACCGTGCTGGATATGACCGACACCTGCTTGTTGCTGCTGCAGCTCGTCGTGCCTTCCGTGCGCAATGCGGACCGGATGCTGCACGAGATGGCCCGCTGCGGCTACAACCTCGACCGCGTGCGCATCGTCTGCAACCGCTTCGGGCGCGAGGCGGGTTACCTCGAACAAGCCGACGTCGAAACCACGCTCGGCCGCAAGATCTGCTGGACCGTGCCGGACGACTGGAAGACCTCGAGCACGGCCGTGAACGTGGGCACACCCCTGCTGGAGTGGGCCCCGAAATCCAAACTGCGGGCCGCCTATCGGGCCATAGCGCTGGCCCTGGCGAGCGCCACCGAGAGCGCGGCCGGAGAAAAGCCGGAAGCCGGCTCAGCCGAACCGGCCCGGAAAAGTCTGCGCTCGATATTTGCCGGACAGAAGTCATAGCGAGGAATCGCACAGGGAGTGCATATGGCGTTCTTTGCGAAAAAACCTGCGGCTACTACGGCGGCGCCGCCGCCATCCAGCGAAACTCAATCGGGGCACACCGGCGTTCAGACCAAGACTCCGGCCAAGCCTGCCCGGGAAGCCGCAGCGGATGCCAAACCGCCGCAGCGCCCGGGGCCTGTCAGGGATCGCATAACCGACGAGCGCGCCATGCGCTTTCAGGAGCTGAAGGCCTCCATTCACCGCAAGCTGGTCGAGCAGATCGACATGACCAAGCTCGCCCGCGAGGTCAGCGAGGAACTGCGCCAGCAAGTGAAACAGATGGTCAAAGCCCTGTGCGAAGAGGAGAACACGCTCCTGAACTTCAGCGAGCGCGAACGGCTGGCTCAGGAAATCCTGGACGAGACGTTCGGCCTCGGGCCGCTGGAATCACTGCTGGCCGACCCGCACGTGAGCGACATTCTGATCAACGGTCCCAAGCGGGTCTACGTCGAGCGCGGCGGGCGGCTCGAGCTGACCAACGTGACCTTCAAGGACAACGGGCACCTGCTGCACGTGATTGACAAGATCGTGGCGCCGCTGGGCCGGCGCTGCGACGAAGTCTGCCCGATGGTCGATGCGCGCCTCAAGGACGGCAGCCGCGTCAACGCGATTATTCCGCCCCTGGCGATCGACGGCGCTTCGGTCTCGATTCGCCGCTTCGGCAAGGACCCGATCACCTGGGATGACTACATCGCCTTCAAGTCGTGCGCCCCGGAGATGGTCGACTTCCTGCGGGCCTGCGTGCAGTCGGGGCTGAACATTCTGATCGTCGGCGGCACCGGCTCCGGTAAGACAACCCTGCTGAATAACCTCTCGTCCTTCATCCCGGAGGACGAGCGTATCGTGACCATCGAGGACGCCGCCGAACTCCAGTTGCGCCAGCCGCACATCGTGCGACTGGAAACCCGCCCGGCCAACATTGAGGGCAAAGGCCGCATCACGATTCGTGACCTGCTCATCAATGCCCTGCGTATGCGGCCTGACCGGATTGTGGTGGGCGAGTGCCGCGGCGGCGAGACGCTCGACATGTTGCAGGCCATGAACACGGGTCACGAAGGTTCGATGACCACGATCCACGCCAACAGTACGCGTGACGCCGTGCAACGCGTCGAGACTATGGTGATGATGGCCGGTTTCGAGCTGCCGACGCGCGCCATCCGCCAGCAGTTCTCCTCGGCTATCAATCTGATCGTGCAGGCGGCGCGCCTGACGGGCGGCCCGCGCAAGATCACCGCGATTACCGAGGTTCAGGGCATGGAAGGCGACGTCATCACCATGCAGGACATCTTCAAATTCGAACAGGATGGCGTGAACTCCGACGGCAAGGCCTTTGGGCGGATTGTGGCGACCGGCGTTCGCCCGCAATTCGTGGGCCGGCTGGTTTCGGCCGGCACCGAGGTAGACCCGCGCTGGTTTGAGCCGCGCGATCTGATTACGGACTGATGCCATGACATGTACACTTCTGGCCCTGAAGATCATGGAGAACGCGAGTAGCGTTCTGTTCATCCTGGCCCCGCTGCTGGGCGGCGTGATGCTGGCTTACGGGGTCTTCCAGGTGGCGCTTGATCTGCGCTCCAATCCGCGGAAGCGCGTCATGGATCGGCTGAAGGCAAACCGCGAGCGCCAGGAAGCCAACCACGGATTCCAGGATTTCCGGCGGCAAACCGCGGAGGCCACCGGCATGCTGGCCAAAGCCTTCACGCGCTTCAGTTTCACCGAGCGCTTTCAGCGCATGCTCGACCAGGCCAATGTGCCCTGGTCGGCCGCCCAGACCCTGGTGCGCCTGTCGGTAACGGCAGCCGTGTTGCTGGCCGCTACGCTCGCCTTCGGCATTCCGCCTCTGGCCGGCCTGGGGATGGCCGCGGCAGTTTTCGTGTTGCCCATCCTGTATTTGATGCGCCGGCGCAAGAAGCGCCTGGCACGGCTGGTCGAGCAGCTTCCGGATGTGTTCGAGCTATTGAGCCAGTCGCTGCGCGCCGGCCATTCGCTGGCCAGCGGCATGCAACTGATTTCGCGCGAGCTGCCGGAGCCGGCCGGCATCGAGTTCGGCCGCGTGTTTCACGAGCAGAACCTGGGTCTGAAGATCGAGGACGCGCTGCGCAACATGGCGGAGCGCATCGACATGCTCGACGTGCGCTTCTTCGTCACGGCCGTGCTCATTCAGCGCCAGACTGGCGGCGATCTGGCCGAAGTGCTCGACAAGATCGGGTCGGTCATCCGGGAACGCATCAAGCTCTTCGGCACGGTGCAGGCGCTGACGGCCGAAGGGCGTCTGTCGGGCTACGTGTTGCTGGCACTACCGGTGCTGATGTTCGCCGTGATGCTGCAGGTGAACCGCGACTACGCGACCATGCTGCTGTATGAGCCGGCCGGCAAGATGATGCTCACCGTGGCAGTGGTCATGCAGCTAATGGGTTGGGCGATGATCAAGAAAATCGTCAACATCAAGGTTTAGGAGCGCTCCCATGGAGCTTGTCACATTGGCCATCCTGGGAACACTGGCGATCGGGCTGATCACCTACAGCCTGTGGCCGAACCAGTCCAAGGAACGCGACGCGGTCAAACGCCGCCTGTCGGGCGGGCGCGGCGCGGACGAAGACGCGGAAATCCGCGAGAAGGCGCGCGAGACGGCCACACAGCAGTTGGTGCGCAAGGCCACGCCCATGCTGTCGAAGCTGGTCATGCCGCAATCCGACCAGGAGCAGAACAACCTGCGCACCAAGCTGGCCAACGCCGGTTACCGGCATCCGCAGGCCCAAATGGTGCTGCTGGCCAGCAAGACCTTGTTGGCCCTGATCGGGTTGGTGGTGGGCGTCGCGGCCGCGATTTCAACGCAGCAGCCGGTGCAAATGATTCTGGGCATTGGGGCTTTTGGGGCGGGCCTGGGATTCATGCTGCCAAACGGGTGGCTGTCGATGGCGGCCTCGGGGCGGCGGCAGAAGCTGCGTTACGGTCTGCCGGACACGCTGGATTTGATGGTCGTTTCGGTCGAGTCCGGTCTGGCGCTCGACGCGGCCATTAAGCGCGTCGGCGAGGAAATGGCCACGGTGCACCCGGAACTCTCGGAAGAGATGCGAATTGCGACCATGGAGACGCAGATGGGCATTCCGCGCGCCGAAGCGCTGGAGAACATGGCGCGGCGCTGCGGCGTTGACGAAATGCGCAGCCTGGTATCCGTGGTATTGCAGGCCGAGAAGTTCGGCACGAGCATCGCCAAAGCGTTGCGCAACCAGGCGGATTCGATCCGCACCAAGCGGCGGCAAGCGGCCGAGGAACGGGCCCAGAAAACGGCGGTTAAGCTGATGATCCCGCTGGTGTTGTTCATCTTCCCGGCCATGGGCGTCGTGCTGGGCGGACCGGCCGTGCTGAAGATGATTCAGGCGCTCAAAGACCATCCGTCGCTGGGCGGCGGCTAGGGGCAGACGGGCATCTCGAAAAGAGTCGCGTCCGACAGTACTGCCTGCTTCCACGCAGTTCCGGCCTATGCGCATGCGTGGTTCGGCGGATACACATCTCGTAAGTCTTTTCCCTATCTGTAGATAGGCGCGCCCTCGTCAGCGGTTGCAAAATGCACAAATAGGTATACCGTTATCACGCCTGAAGCCGTAAAATGCGCATAACCTGTTAGACGGTGCTGCGCCGCAAATGCCGGCGGAAGACCGACGCTTCGACCTGCTTCAGGGCCAGGCAGTACTGGACAGGCTGGATCACGATCACAGACGGCATTCGCCGCAGCGGCCTGTTTGCCCAAAGTCCTGTCATTTGGTTGCATGGAGGAGAGTGAGATGAACGCAAGACTTGTCCAAGTCGTCCTGTTGATTCTAGTGTCGGCGGTCACTGCTCAAGCGGCCGTTGTGAAAGCCTGGATTGTGCTCGCGGAGGGCGACGCCCTGGGCGGCTCCACAGTGAGCACCTTGAACTCGCCGTTTACCGACGGCGTGGGGCGCGTGGGATTCGTTGGCTCACTGGCGGACAACCAGCGCTTCATATGGTGGGATAACGGCCCCGTGTTCTTCTCGGGCAGCATTCCCGGCCTGACGGGCGGTGAAGGCACCATGGGCGTAAGCGATGCCGGCGGATTCATCTACAGCCCAAACGTGGATGGAAACGACGCCGTTGTTACGCACGGCGGCGTTCTGCTGAAGAAGGGCGACCCCGTGCCACCGCTGCCGGGCTTGTACAGCAGCTTCAACAGCCGGCCCACGATGTTGCCGAATGGAGCGGCCTTTTGGGTCGGCGGTACCGCTACTTCTCCGACCGGTTCGACCAGCAACCGGCACCTGTTCAAAGCGGCCGACCCCACCGATCCGCAGAGCATCACGCGTGTCTTGGGCGGCGGCGACGTCATCGAGGGAAAAACGATCAAGACCAGCGCTTCCAACTTTGACTACTGGATTTCCGACAATGGGGAGCACCATATCCAGGTGCTCGACATGGACGTGCCCCTGAATGAGCACGTCTATGTCGATGGCGCGTTCGTCGCCCAGGAAGGTTCGCCCACCGGCCAGGGCGACAACTGGTCGACATTTGACATTGTCAGCATTAACAACGCCGGCAAATACATCTTCACCGGCGACACGGACGGCCCCGCCAACACGGACGAGTTCATCACCTACAACGGCGTCATCGCGGTGCGCGAAGGGGACACGCTGGATGGTGTCACCCTGGCATCCGGCTATACGCTGCGCGCCGCCAGTATCAACAACCTCAACCAGGTCGCGCACATCTGGGGCTCGAGTACGACCGAGCACTTATTCTTCGGCGACGGAGCTGACCTGCTCGCGTCGGTGCACCTGCTGGGGACCGGGGACGGCCTCGACGTTGACGGCGACGGGCAGGCCGATTACACCGTCACGGACTTCGCCGCGGCCTCGAGTGTCGGCCCGGGTTTGTCACTGGCCGAAAACGGCTACATATATGTTGAGGTTGAGGTTACTCCGGTCGCCGGCGGCACGGAGTTCGAGGCCATAATAGGCATCTCACTGCTTTCGAGCGGCGCCTGCTGCTTCCATGACGGACATTGCGAACAACTGTCGCAGGATGACTGCACCGCGGCCGGTGGCGCCGTGTGGCGTCCGGACGTGGCTTGCGAGCCGAATCCGTGCTTCCAGCGCGCGGATCTGAACTGCGACGGCGCAGTGAACGTGTTCGACATCGACCCGTTCGTGCTGGCCCTGACCAGCGGCCCGGGTTTCGAGGCTTACTTCGCTGAATTCCAGGGCTGCGACCCGTTGCTGGCCGACGTCAATTGCGACGGCGCGGTAAACGTCTTTGACATCGACCCGTTCGTGCTGCTGTTGACGAGCCGCTAGCGCCGCGGGTATTAGAGAACGGGAGGCGTTGGCTTGCGGGGGTTGTACGTGTGCTATGCGCATCCGCAAACGCTACTGGATTCCGGCACTCACGATGCTCGCCATTTGTGGCGGCTGCTACAGCCTGGCGATCATCCCATACCGGGATCATGCCCAGGGCGACGGCTGGGTGCGCGAGTCCTCACATGCAATCCTGGGCTGCTGGACCTGCACCGGGAGAATGGTGCGTTTGACCTGCAATGGTCAGCCGGTGCCGGCCGCGTCGCATACGCCACTGCACTGATGTCAGGTGATATCAAAACTGCTGCGCGCTGCACGGGGCGGCAAGAACGATAAGATGGCGGCATGAGTTGCACCAACGTCAGTTGCGCTGCCGCCAGGAGTAGAGCCCCGCTGAGTTCGACTGCCGCTCTGAGCAGGGCCCCCCGGGGTCGGGCCGCCGCTATTAGTCGGGCTGCCGCTGCGAGCTGGGTCGCCGCCCGGTGCGCGTTTCGCCTGCCGGCGGCCGTCTGTTGCGTATTGCTGGCCGGAACGCTGCTGACCGGCTGCACTTCCCGCCGCGCGTCTGGCCTGCCGGGCGCCGAACCGCCACGCGAACGCGATCTGCACGGGCTCGCGCCGCCTCAGGCCGCATCGGCTCCGGCGTGTGAGAGCGGCGCGTTTGCGGCTGGGGCGAAAATTCTGGCGGGTTTTGATTACTTGCCGGAGCGGCAAGCCTCGCAACGCGGGGACCGGCTGCTGTGGGGAATTCGCTTGGAGAAAGACGGCCGCAGCCGCACCTGGTACGTGCTGATACGCGTACTGCAAACCGGCCTGCAGCCGGGAGAGCGCGTGTCGCTGAAGGCGCTCGAATGCCAGCCGGAATTCAGCGCCACGCCGGACGTTGATATCACGCCAGGTAAAAACCTCGAAGTCACTCCGGCCGGCGGCAGTTCAGCAAGTCAGGCTCCGGCGCACACCAGGGACGAGCGCACGCTCGCAGCGCCGGCGCCGCTCGAGGTGCCCCCAGGATGGGTGGGCGAGGGCCCGGAGGTGCTCTACACGCTGTTGCGTATCGACATATACGATGAGCACGCGTCCGCCATGGCCAGCACGCATCAGTTCCTCAGCCAGAATTTCGCCTACGCCAGCCTATACGATTGTTGCGCTATCGTGCTGCGCCGCGCGGCCGCTCGGGAGCAGCCGAGCCGAAGCGATATCCAGCAGGTCACTCTCAGC